>JAFWBZ010000288.1 GCA_017537105.1 Clostridia bacterium
CCAAGTACGGATTCCAGTCCGTGGACGGCAAGGCCATCACGGGCCTGGCGCATCTGCTGGCGGGCCGCGCCAGCGAAGATGAGGTCATCTATTCCACGGATATTCCCGGCGCCTACGTGGTGCCGGTGGGCAGGGACATCTCCAATCCGCTGCCGCTGCTGAACTCGTCGCGGTTCGGAAAGCTGCTGGACCACCTGGCGCAGCGCGCGGACTATGTCATCGTGGACGCGCCGCCCGTGGGAACGGTCATCGACGCCGCGCAGATCGTGAAATCCTGCGACGGCACGCTGCTGACAGTGGCGTGGAATGCGGTGCACCGGCAGGAGCTGCTGGAGACCAAGGCCCAGCTGGACCAGACCGGCGTGCCGATCCTGGGGACGGTGCTCAACATGGTTGAGTACGACAACTATGTCAACCGCAAGTACTACTACAAGTCGTATTATTCCCACTACGATCGGTATTACGGCAACCGGGATTCCGAGACCAAGTCGACGCAGCCGAAGAAAAAGCCGCAGCCGAAGAAGCGGACGGCGACTGTGAGCGAAAAATGACGGGATTCAGGGATATACACGCCCACTTCGTCTATGGCGTCGACGACGGCGCCCAGACGCGGGACGACATGTACGCCATGCTCGACGCCGCCTTTCGGGACGGCGTCACCGATTTGTGTGCGACGCCGCACGTCACGCCGGGGCTCAAGCCCTTCGACGGGCTGTCGTTTTCCCGGCACTTTGACCTGGCGCAGGAATACTGCCGGCAGCAGGGCTATCCCATGGTGCTGCACGCGGGGGCGGAGATCCTCTATACCCCGGCGATGACCCGCTATGCGGAGGACGGGGTGCTGCCCACGCTGGGCAATACGAGCTTCGCCCTGATGGAATTCGTGCCGGACGTGTCGCTGGACGAGGCGGAGCGCGCCATCGACCTGATGGAGCACGCAGGCTACCGGTTGGTCCTGGCACACATCGAGCGCTATCGCTGTATGTTCCGCGGCAATGCCTACCGAATCAAGCAGAACCACGGCGTGCTGTACCAGGTCAACTGCTCCACGGTGATCGAGCAGCGGCATTTCTTGAAGGCGAAGGAGATTCGCGGTTGGCTGGAGGACGAGCTCATCGATTACGTCGCCACCGACCAGCACAACTGTACCTATCGCCGGAGCCGCATGCGGGAGGCGTACCGGGCGCTGAAGGAGGAGTACGGCGTTCGCTATGCCAACCGGTTGGTGGGATTGAACCGCAAACGGAGCGGACAGGGAAAACCGGAATGACGGGCGAATCTCTTCGGAGGTTCCGCCCGCCTTTGCGTTCAGGGCGGGCGAGTGCGGAACAACCACGGAGCAAACGGCGAAAATGCGGCATTGTTCCGCTTCACTCGATTCAGCCGGCGGATCCTTGTATTAAGCTTTTCCAAAAATCCGAACGTTCGGAAAAAATGATGGTTAAATATTCGGAATCCCGTTGACGACATAATCTGCGCCCGCTATACTGGTTTTGTCGTTCCGGGGAACGATCACAACGCAAAGGAGGCGCGCCGTGACTGGCCGTCCGGCGGGCAGCCCGAGTGGGTTGGCCGCTCTTTTATCGCTTTGCGCATCAGGAACAATCACGGAGGTTGCATATGAAAAAGGTTGCCATCGTCATGGGCAGTGACAGCGATCTGAAGGCCATGCAGGGCGCGATGGACGCGTTGAAGGCGCTGGAGGTGCCCTACGCGGTGCGCATCATCTCCGCGCACCGGACGCCGGAGGCCGCGGCGGAATTTGCCAAGAGCGCGTGGGGTGAGGGCTATGGCGTCATCATCGCCGCGGCGGGCAAGGCCGCGCACCTGGCGGGCGCCTTCGCGGCGAACACGCTGCTGCCCGTGGTGGGTGTGCCGATGAAGTCCTCCACGCTGGACGGGCTGGATGCGCTGCTCTCCACGGTGCAGATGCCCTCTGGCATGCCCGTGGCCACGGTGGCCATCGACGGCGCGACCAACGCCGCGCTGCTGGCGGCGCAGATCCTCGCGCTGTCGGACGGCGCGCTCATGGAGCGCCTGGCCGCCTACCGCACCGCGCAGACCGAGAAGGTGCTCGAGAAGGACCGCAGGATCTCCGAGGAATACAGCAATCTCTGACCGACGGGGCCGGCGCCCCGAAATCCGCGATACAACACATGCAGGAGGAATACAGACATGGAAAAGCTCCAACAGCTCTATGAGGGCAAGGCCAAAAAGGTGTATGCGACCGCCGATCCGAATCTCTACATCGTCTCCTACAAGGATGACGCCACCGCCTTCAACGGGCTCAAGAAGGGCACCATCGCCGGTAAGGGCGTCATCAACAACCGCATGAGCAACATGATGATGCAGATGCTGGAGAAGGAGGGCGTGCCCACCCACTTCGTCCGGGAGCTGTCCGACCGCGATACGCTGGTGAAGAAGGTCTCCATCGTGCCGCTGGAGGTCATCATCCGCAACATCTCCGCCGGCTCCTTCGCCAAGCACTACGGCGTGGAGGAGGGCATCGTGTTCGACGCGCCGACCATCGAATTCTCCTACAAGAACGACGAGCTGGGCGATCCGCTGCTGAACCGCTACCACGCGCTGGCGCTGAAGCTGGCGACGAAGGAAGAGATCGACACCATCGAGCGCTATGCTTTCAAGATCAACGAGGTGATGAAGGCCTACTTCCTGAAGCTGAACATCACGCTGGTGGACTTCAAGCTGGAGTTCGGCCGCCTGCCGGACGGCACCATCGTGCTGGCCGACGAGATCTCCCCGGACACCTGCCGGTTCTGGGACAAGGACACCGGTGAGAAGCTGGACAAGGACCGTTTCCGCCGCGACCTGGGCGGCGTGGAGGACGCCCACAACGAGGTCATGCGCCGCCTGATGGGGAAGTGAGGTCGTTTGATGAGCAACAATAACTCCCATTCCGACAGCTACGCCGCCGCGGGCGTGGACATCACCGCCGGCTATCGCGCCGTCGAGCTGATGAAGGCACACATCGCCCGCACGAACATCCCCGGCGTGGTCTCCGGCATCGGCGGCTTCGGCGGCCTGTTCGAGCTGGACATGACCGGCCTGACCCGGCCGGTGCTGGTCTCCGGCACCGACGGCGTGGGCACGAAGCTGAAGCTGGCCTTCCTGATGGACAAGCACGACACCGTGGGCATCGACTGCGTGGCCATGTGCGTCAACGACATCGTGTGCTGCGGCGCAAAGCCGCTGACCTTCCTGGACTACATCGCCTGCGGCAAGAACGTGCCCGAGCGCATCGCGAAGATCGTCTCCGGCGTGGCCGAGGGCTGCGTGCAGGCGGGCTGCGCGCTCATCGGCGGCGAGACCGCCGAGATGCCCGGCTTCTATCCCGAAAATGAATACGACCTGGCGGGCTTTTCCGTGGGCGTCGTCGATAAATCGAAGATCTTCGAGCCGGACTCCGTCCGGGCCGGCGACGCGCTCATCGGCCTTCCGTCCTCCGGCGTGCACTCCAACGGCTTTTCGCTGGTGCGCAAGGTGTTTGACGTGGAGCGCGGCGGTCTGGACGCCTGGTGCGACGACCTGGGCCGTACGCTGGGCGAAGCGCTGCTGGAGCCCACCCGCATCTACGTGAAGCCTGTGCTGGCGCTGGCGGAGGCGGTGAAGGTCAAGGCGGCTTCCCACATCACCGGCGGCGGTTTCTACGAGAACATCCCGCGCAGCCTGCCCGAAGGGCTGACTGCCCGCATCGAGCGGGCCCGGCTGGAGACGCCGCCGCTGTTCGAGCGCATCGCGAAGACCGGCAGCATCCCCGAGCGCGACATGTACAACACCTTCAATATGGGCATCGGCATGTGCCTCACCGTGGCGGCGGATCAGGCGGACGAGGCGGTCCGCGTGCTGCGCGGCTGCGGGGAGAACGCCCGGATCATCGGAGAGGTGGTCGAGGGAGGCGAAAGGGTGGCGCTGGTCTGATGGCGGGCGAAAAGACGCGCATCGCGGTGCTGGTCTCCGGCGGCGGCACCAATCTGCAGGCGCTGATCGACGCGCAGGGCAGGGGAGAGATCCCGGACGGTGAAATCGCCCTGGTCATCTCCAACCATCCCGGCGCCTACGCGCTGGAGCGTGCCGCGCGCGCGGGCATCGAAACCGCCGTGTGTCCCCGGGCGAAAGGCGAGCCCCGAGAAGCCTTCGAGGCGAAGATCCTCGGTGCCCTTCAGGCCCACGACATTGAAATGATCGTGCTGGCGGGCTTCATGGCCATACTTTCCGCGGACTTCGTGGCCCGCTGGCCGGAGCGCATCATCAACATCCATCCGTCGCTGATCCCGTCCTTCTGCGGCGAGGGCTTCTACGGGCTTCACGTCCACGAGGCCGCGCTGCGATACGGCGTGAAGGTCACCGGTGCGACGGTCCACTACGTCAACGAGATCCCGGACGGCGGGCGCATCATCGCCCAGAAGGCCGTTGAAATCCGGGAAGGCGATACCCCCGAGGTGCTGCAGCGCCGGGTGATGGAGCAGGCCGAATGGATTCTGCTGCCCCGGGCCGCGCAGACCGTTGCCAAGCGCATCAGAATGGAGAGAGAGCAATGAATACCATGGCACAGGCCGTCGGCGCCACCACCTATCCGGGCCGCGGCATCATCGTCGGCAAGTCCTCCGACGGCAAGCGCGCCGTTCTGGCGTACTTCATCATGGGCCGCAGCGTCAACAGCCGCAACCGCGTGTTCGTCACGGACCAGGGCGGCATTCGCACCGAGGCCTTCGATCCCTCCCAGATGGTGGATCCCAGCCTGATCATCTACTGGCCGGTGCGCGAGACCGGCGACCGCGTGATCGTCACCAACGGCGACCAGACGGATACCATTTACGACTACATCCGCAACGGCGCTTCCTTCGTGAAGGCCTTGCGCACCCGCACGTTTGAGCCGGATGCCCCCAACTTCACGCCCCGCGTGAGCGCCATGGCGACCTTCGGGGACGGCGATTTCCGGCTGGACATGGCCATCCTCCGCGCCGGCGACGCCGAGGGCAGCTGCTGCACCCGCGTGTTCTGGGAATATGAGAAGCTGGAGGCGGGCAAGGGCTGCTTCCTGCACACCTACCTGTCCGACGGCAATCCCATTCCGTCCTTTACCGGCGATCCCGAGACCGTGGCCGTGGGCGACGGCGACGCGCAGGCCATCGCGGACGAACTGTGGAGCGGCCTGAACGCCGACAACCGCGTGTCCCTGTGGGTCATGACCCGCGATCTGGCCACCGGCGAGAGCGAATCCGCCATCATCAATCGCAACCACTGAGGAGGAACCCATCATGGCGCATGAAATCCAGCTGAAGTACGGCTGCAATCCCAACCAAAAGCCCGCCCGCATCTTCATGGATGGCGGTGAACTGCCCCTGGAGGTCGTCAACGGCCGCCCCGGCTATATCAATTTTCTGGACGCGCTGAACAGCTGGCAGCTGGTGAGCGAGCTCAAGAAGGCCACCGGCATGCCCGCCGCGGCGAGCTTCAAGCACGTGAGCCCCGCCGGCGCCGCCATCGGCCTGCCCCTGACGGACGTGCTGCGGAAGATCTACTTCGTGCCCGCGGACATGGAGCTCTCCCCGCTGGCCTGCGCCTATGCCCGGGCCCGCGGCGCAGACCGCATGTCCTCCTTCGGCGACTTCATCGCGCTGTCCGACGTGTGCGATCTGGCCACGGCGAAGCTGATCCGCCACGAGGTCTCCGACGGCATCATCGCCCCCGGCTACGACGAGGACGCACTGGCGGAGCTGATGGCCAAGCGCAAGGGCGGCTACAACATCATTCGCATCGATCCCGACTACGTGCCCGCCGAGCTGGAGCGCAAGATGTGCTTCGGCATCACCTTTGAGCAGGGACGCCAGTCGCTGCCCATCGACGAGGCCATGATCTCCAACGTGGTCACCGCCAACAAGGCGCTGACTGAGGCCCAGAAGCGGGATCTGCTGATCAGCCTGATCACCCTGAAGTACACCCAGTCCAACTCGGTCTGCTACGTCAAGGATGGCCAGGCCATCGGCGTGGGCGCGGGCCAGCAGAGCCGCATCCACTGCACCCGCCTGGCGGGTGGCAAGGCCGACAACTGGCACCTGCGCCAGCACGAGAAGGTGCTGAATCTGCCCTTCCGCGAGGACGTGGGCCGGCCCGAGCGCGACAACGCCATCGACGTCTACATCTCCGAGGATTGGCAGGACGTGCTGGACGACGGCCGCTGGCAGGCGCTGTTCACCGAGCGCCCCGAACCGCTGACCCGCGAGGAGAAGCGGGCTTACCTCGATACCGTCAGCGACGTGGCCCTGGGCAGCGATGCCTTCTTCCCCTTCTCGGACAACATCGAGCGCGCGCATCGCAGCGGCGTGACCTGCATCGCCGAGCCCGGCGGCTCCATCCGCGACGACCTGGTGATCGAGAAGTGCGACGAGTACGGCATCGCCATGGCGTTCACGGGGATCCGCCTGTTCCACCATTAAGGTCGGCTGCCCCTGCCCTTCGGGCTGTCGCAGCTACGCGCCCGCACAGCCATCCGCCTTCTGCGGTGTGCAGGGCGATAGTCGCAGCAGGGCTGCTCCCTTCCGGTCGGCGGCGGAGCATCGTTTCTTCTGTATTTCAAGTTTGGAACTCTCATGGCCCGGGCCAACGGGCGGATGGCATCCCGGTTGTGACGACGGATGGGCGTCGGTGCGATTGGTGACCGCTCCGGCCCGCGCCATGAAAGTTTCAATTCACCATATCGTCAAAACCGGGCCTTGTGCCCGGTTTCTTCGGGAGGACCGGGACGCTGCCCGGTCCGGAAAAAGCTTCGGGGCAACGGCCCCGGGCGGGAGGGTGTTTATGAAGATACTGGTCGTCGGCGGCGGCGGGCGCGAGCACGCCATCATCAAAAAGCTGAAGGAAAACCCCAGGGTCACGCGGATCGTCGCCCTGCCGGGCAACGCGGGCATCGCGCAGGACGCCGAATGCGTGCCCATCAAGGCCACCGACATCGACGGCATCGCGCAGTATGTGCGCGAGCACCCGGTGGACTTCGCCGTGGTGGCGCCGGACGACCCGCTGGCACTGGGCTGCGTGGACCGGCTGCACGCGCTGGGCGTTCCCTGCTTTGGCCCGGACGCCCGTGCCGCACGCATCGAGGCCAGCAAGGTTTTTGCCAAGGAGCTCATGAAGAAGTACGGCATCCCGACGGCGGCCTACGAGGTGTTCGACGAAGCGGGTGCTGCGCTGGAGTACGTGAAGACCTGTCCGCTGCCCGTCGTGGTCAAGGCCGACGGCCTGGCGCTGGGCAAGGGCGTGGTGATCTGCTTTGACCGCCGCGAGGCCGAGGCCGCCGTGCGCGCCGCCATGATCGACGGGGCGTTCGGAACGAGCGGCAGCCGCATCGTCGTGGAGGAGTATCTGGAGGGGCCGGAGGTCAGCGTGCTGGCCTTCACCGACGGCCACGTGGTGAAGCCCATGGTGTCCTCCATGGACCACAAGCGCGTCGGAGACGGCGATGTAGGCCCCAATACCGGCGGCATGGGCACCGTCGCGCCGAACCCCTGCTACACCCCCGAGGTGGCGGAGCGCTGCATGCGGGAGATCTTCCTGCCAACCATTGCGGCCATGAACGCCGAGGGCTGTCCCTTCAAGGGCTGCCTGTACTTTGGCCTGATGGTCACGAAGGACGGCCCGAAGGTGATCGAATACAACTGCCGCTTCGGCGACCCGGAGACCCAGGTGGTGCTGCCGCTGCTGCAGAGCGATCTGCTCACCATCATGACGGCCGTGGAGAACGGCACCCTGGCCGATGTGCCCGTGGAGTTCTCCAATGGCGCCGCCTGCTGCGTGATGCTGGCCTCCGGCGGCTACCCCGGAAAGTATGAAAAGGGCAAGGTCATCGACCTCGGGAAGGCCGAGACCATGGCACAGGTGTACCACAGCGGCACCGGCCGCGACGGCGAGGGCAACCTCGTCACCGCCGGCGGGCGCGTGCTGGGCGTCTGCTGCACCGCGGATACGCTGGAGGAGGCCATCGAGAAGGCCTATGCCGCCGCCGACCAGGTGAAGTGGGACGGCATGATCTGCCGCCGCGACATCGGCCGTCGGGCCCTGGGAATCCTGAGAGGAGAATAGAGAGACATGGTCTATCGCGTATATGTGGAAAAAAAGCCCGGCTTCGATCACGAGGCCAGCGCGCTGTACAATGAACTGAAGTCCTTTCTGGGCATCGCGGGGCTCACGGGCGTGCGGATCCTGAACCGCTACGACGTGGAGAACATCGACGCGGCGCTGTTCGAGCAGGCCGTGCCCAACGTGTTTTCCGAGCCAATGCTGGACGAGGTGTATCGCGGGATGCCCGAGTACGCCGGCGCGATCTTCGCGGCGGAGTACCTGCCCGGCCAGTTCGACCAGCGGGCGGATTCCGCGGCCCAGTGCATCCAACTGCTGGCCCGGTGCGACCGCCCCGACGTGCGTACCGCCACGGTGTACATCCTGTCGGGCGCGCTGAGCGCGGAGGACATCGCGGCGGTGAAGAAGCACGTGATCAACCCCGTCGAGCGCCGCGAGGCGTCGCTCGCGCCGGTCGACACCCTCAAAACCGTCTTTTCCATCCCGGAGACCGTCGAGACCATGGCGGGTTTCATCGGCTACACTCCGGCGCAGCTGTGCGAATGCATCCGGCGCTTCGGTCTGGCCATGGACGCCGCAGACATCGCCTTCTGCCAGAAGTATTTCCAGGGCGAGGGCAGGAATCCCACCCTCACTGAGATCCGCATGATCGACACCTACTGGTCCGACCACTGTCGCCACACCACCTTCCTGACGGAGCTGGGCGAGGTGACGTTTGAGGACCCGGATGTGGAGGCCGCCTATGCCCGCTACCTGGCGCTGCGGGACGAGATCCACCGCACGAAGCCCGTGTGCCTGATGGACATCGCCACCATCGGCGCGAAGGTGCTGAAGCAGCGCGGCGTGCTCACCGACCTGGACGAGTCCGACGAGATCAACGCCTGCACCATCCGCATGGACGTGGATGTGCACGGTGAAAAGCAGAAGTGGCTTCTGCTGTTCAAGAACGAGACCCACAACCATCCCACCGAGATCGAGCCCTTCGGCGGCGCGGCCACCTGCATCGGCGGCGCGATCCGCGATCCGCTGTCCGGGCGCGGCTACGTCTACCAGGCCATGCGCGTCACCGGCGCGGCGGACCCCACCCGGCCCGTCGAAGCCACCATCAAGGGCAAGCTGCCCCAGAGGCAGCTGGTGACCACCGCCGCGGCGGGCTATTCCAGCTACGGCAACCAGATCGGCCTGGCGACGGGCCTGGTGGAGGAGATCTACCACGACGGCTACGCGGCCAAGCGCATGGAGATCGGTGCGGTGGTCGGCGCGGCTCCGGCGGATCAGGTGCGCCGGGAGGTTCC
>JAFWBZ010000289.1 GCA_017537105.1 Clostridia bacterium
CTATCCGGTGCGGCGAAGGGTGACGGGACACGAGATCGACGTCTCCACGATCATGGACGGCGTGCTGGAATCCCTCCGCGAGATGGCGGCCCAGTACCCGGACATCGGCGGCATCGGCATCACCTCCTTCGGCGAGACCTTCGTCATGACGGACGCGGAGGGGCAGCCTCTGCACAACGTTATGCTGTACACCGATCCCCGGGGCGGGGAGGAGGTCGCTGCCCTGTCCGAAAAGCTGGGGGAAAAGAACATCGCCGTCATCACGGGCCTCCGCCCCCACGAGATGTACAGCCTGCCCAAGCTGATGTGGATGAAGGCACACCGGCCGGAGATCTACCGGCAGGCAGAACACATCTTTCTGATGGAGGACTACGTGGTGTTCCACCTGACGGGCGTGGCGCAGATCGACTATTCCCTGGCCACGCGCACCATGGCGATGGACATCCGGAACCTTTGCTGGAGCGAGACCCTGTTCGATGCGGCGGGTATCGACGTGCGGCTGATGTCGAAGCCGGTGCCCACCGGAACGCCCGCGGGCACGCTGACGCCGGAGGCGGCCAGGGCCGTGGGCTTGCCCGAGAGCGTGATCGTCGTGTCCATCAGCCACGACCAAGTGGCGGCAGCGGTCGGCGCGGGGGCCTTTGACGGCAGCGTCGCCGTGGACGGCGCGGGCACGGTGGAGTGCCTGACGCCCATCTACGACCAGATGCCCGACATCGAAGCCATGTACAAGGGCTACTTCTCGGTGGTACCCTACGTCATCCCGGGCAAATACGTGGCCTACGCCTTCTCCTATACCGGCGGCGCGCTGATCGATTGGTGCGTGCGCCAGCTGGCAAAGGACGAAAAAAAGGCCGCGGAGGCACAAAGAATTTCTGTAAATGCGCTTCTGGAATCCGAATACAAGAAGGAACACGGGGAGGTTCCGTCGAATCTATTGGTATTGCCCCACTTTGCCGGCGCGGCGACGCCCTATATGGACACCGGCTCCAGGGGCGCGGTGCTGGGCCTGACCACGGATACCGGCGTGGCGGAGCTCTACCGCGGCTGCATGGAGGGCGTGGCCTATGAGATGGTGCTGAACGCCCGGGCGCTGAAGGACTCCGGCGTGCACTTCTCCCGCCTGCACGCCACCGGCGGCGGCGCGCGCAGCGCCGAGTGGATGCAGATGAAGGCGGACATGCTGAATCTGCCCATCGTGGCGCTGAAGACCGCCGACGCGGGCACCGTGGGCAGCGCGATGCTCACCGGCGTGGCCATCGGCGCGTTCCGCGATCTTGAGGACGCCGCGGCGCACATGGTGGAGGAGATCCACACCTATGAACCCCGTCCGGAGATGCACGAGAGGTACATGGCGATCTACGAGCGCTATGAAAAGGTCTACCGCGCGGTGCGGCCGCTGGTGTGACCCCGGTTCGCGGCTCGGCGAAAGAGATGACATTGGCACCCTTCACTCGGGTTGCCCGTTCATAATCTGGAAATGGAGGAACATTCTATGAAGACCAAGGCAGTACGCATTCACGGCAAGATGGACCTGCGGCTCGAGGAGATCGATCTTCCGGAGCTCGGTCCGGACGACGTCCGAATCAAAGTCATCTCTGACTCGATCTGCATGGGCACCTACAAGGCCGCCGTGGAGGGCCCCGAGCACAAGCGCGTGCCCGACGACGTGGCGGAGCATCCCACCATCGTGGGCCACGAGTTCTGTGGCGTGATCGACGCCGTGGGCGAGAACTGGAAGGACAAGTACAAGGTCGGCCAGGGCTTTACCATTCAGCCCGCGCACTTCTACAAGGGCAGCCTGATGTCTCCCGGCTACTCCTATCAGTATTGCGGCGGCGATGCCCAGTACGGTCTGGTGCCCATTGAGACGCTGATCACCGACAACCTGCTGCCCTACAACTCCGACACCTTCTTCTATGGCTCCCTGTCCGAGCCCATGAGCTGCATCATCGGCACCTATCACGCCATGTACCACACCAAGCCCGGCTGCTATGAGCACGACATGGGCATTGTGGAGGGCGGCAAGCTGGCGCTGCTGGCGAGCGTCGGCCCCATGGGTCTGGGCGCCATCGACTATGCGCTGCATTGCGACCGCCGTCCGGGCCTGATCGTCGTCACGGACATCGACGACGAGCGCCTGGCCCGCGCCGAGAGCATCTACACCGTGGAGCACGCGAAGTCCCTGGGCATCGAGCTGCACTACGTGAATACCGCCAAGCCTGGCAACGATACCGCGTACCTGCGATCCCTGACCGGCGGCACCGGCTACGACGACGTGATCTGCTTCGCACCCGTGAAGCCGGTGGTGGAGCAGGCCGGCGACATCCTGGGCTTCGACGGCTGCCTGAACTTCTTCGCCGGTCCGACGAACAACCAGTTCAAGGCCGAGTTCAACTGGTACAACGTGCACTACCTCTACACGCACGTGGTGGGCACCTCCGGCGGCAACACCAGCGACATGAAGGAAGCCATCGAGATGATGACCAGCGGCAAGATCAATCCCGCCGCGATGATCACCCACATCGGCGGCCTGAACGCCGTGGTGGACACGACGCTGAACCTGCCCGGCATCAAGGGTGGCAAGAAGCTGATCTACACCCAGATCGAGCTGCCGCTGACGCCCATTGTGGACTTTGCCAAGCTGGGCGAGACCGACCCGATGTTTGCGAAGCTGGCGGAGATCACCGAGCGCAACAACGGGCTGTGGAGCGCTGAGGCGGAGAAGTACCTGCTGGCCGAGATGGCGAAGTGAGTGGGGGAGGTTGCAAGGATGAACATGAACGAATTGGCCCGGAGCGGCTATCTCTGCAATCCGCAGCAGGCCTATACGCTTCGGCGCGTGACCATCGAAGAGGGCAAGGCGCGCGGCGCGCAGGTGATCGAGATCGCCACCGCCGGCGGCCTGCAGGTGGACCTGATGCCGGATTCCGGCCTGGACATCGGCCAGGTGCGCTACAAGGGCGTCAACATGAGCTGGATCAGCAAGAACGGCTGTGACGCACCGCGGTCTGACATCCCCTTTGAAAACGAGTTTCTGAAGTACTTCCCCGGCGGGCTGCTGTACACCGGCGGCCTCCGCAGCACCGGCCCCGGCAACCGGGACGGCGACGAATGGCACCCGCTGCACGGGCGCTATCACGGCCTGTCCGCGGAGCAGGTGTCCGCCCGGGTCGAGGACGACGTGATCGTCGTCTCCGGCGTGATGCGCGAGACGTCGCTGTTCGGCCATGTGCTGGAGCTGAAGCGCGAATACCGCATTCCGGTGTTTGGCGCGGAGATCGCCCTGCACGATACGCTGACCAACCTGGCGCATCAGCCCGAGGAGTATTCGCTGCTGTATCACTGCAACTTCGGCTGGCCGCTGGTGTCGGAGGACGCCCACGTGGAGCTGCCGGAGGCGCGCAGGACCACGCCGCGCACGCCCTTTGCCGCCACTGCGCTGGGGCAGGAGCATACCTTCGTCAAGCCCGCGCCCGGCGAGGAGGAGCGCGTGTTCTTCCACGAGGACATGGAGAAGAAGGCGTCCATCGTCAATCCGTGCCTCCACACCCGCATGACGATCTGCTGGTCGGACACCCTGCCGGTGCTGTCCCACTGGCGCAGCATGGCCAGCGGCGATTACGTCTGCGGCCTGGAGCCCTCCAACACCTACATCATGGGCCGCGCCGACGAGCGCAAGAACGGCACGCTGCCGGTGCTTCAGCCCTTCGAGACGCAGAACTTTGAGGTACGGATCGCCTTCTCCGACGCGGAATGACGGATCCGGCGGGATCACTGAAGCAAACAAACGAAGAGGCCGCTTCGCCGAATAAGGCGAGGCGGCCTCGTTTTCCCTGCACTTTTCCTACAGCCATGTCGCATAATTTGCCGGGAAGAAGCGGATTCTGTCGGGCGCGTCAACTCCCTCGGAGGCGAGGACGCGGCGCATTCGCTGGACGCCTTCCTCAAAGACATCGGGGTCCACGCCGATTTCCACGGCGTTGTCGATGATGTCGACGCCGATCTGCGTGATGTGGTAGTAGGCGGCGTCTCCCACGCCCATGCGTGCACTGTCGACATTCATGAACCACGATTCGGCGCTGTGTTGGAGCGCGCGAAGCTCGTTCCAGCCGTACCGGGCGGAGAGCACCCAGAACTCACTCTCCAGCAGGTTGCGCCATTCGGCGACGCGCTGGGGCGTGGGGTCGACCAGCAGGAGGGTGTATCCGCCGCAGGCGTTGAAGAAGATGCCCGCGTAGTCGTCGGGATAAGAGGGTTCGATGACATCCTGTGCCTCCTTGTCCCAGCCCTCGGGGAACCGCTCATGCAGCCCTTCGCTCGCGTCGCCCCACCGGGCCAGGACCTCCGGGGGCAGCTCTGCGACGCCCCGGGGCCAGCCGTCTACGTCGATCATCTCTCCGCTGTCGATGCCCCAGGGGGAAATCTCGTGCGTCCACTCGGGAAAATCCCCGGTGAAGGTGGGCGGGAACGCGGCCGCACAGCCGGGACAGGGCTTCTGGCCCTCCGCTTCGACGGCGGCCACGTCGACCACACGGGTTTCTTCTCCGATCTCCTCGGACGCCTTCCAGCTCGTCTCCGCGAACCGACAGGCGGCGTCCCGGTGCCAGTAGGGCGCGTTCAGGCGGGAATAGCAGAGCGCCTCCGAAGCCATCGCCGGGCATCCCAGCAGAATGACAAGGGCGGTCAACAGAGAAAGCAGTCTATTCATCGCGGCATCCCCCTTCGGCAGTGCAGGGCATTCTGCCTCTTGGACGCAGCCCCTCATCAAAATGTTCCGATGGCTTTTCCATATTCGTGCGGGCGCGGCAGTACAGGCCGCGCCCGCGAAGTCATTCTCCGGCGACCGGCACGGTGATGGCCTCGGGGCCCTTCTTTTCCCTGTCGCCCTTTCTGGCGCAGCGCAATTCGGCCATCGCCTGGGGAATCAGCTCGATCAGCCGATCGATGCTCTGGCAGTACTGCGCAGGCACCAGCCGCACCTGCTCCCCAGAGGACACCAGAAAGCCCAGCGGCTGCACCGTGACGCCCGCGCCTGCGCCGCCCGCAAAGGGGATGTCGGCGTCGGTGGTGTCGCTGCGCTTTTGCCGAGGCTGGCTTTCGCCGTACTCGCCGCCGCCGGCGACGAAGCCGAAGCTGACCCGGGAAATCGGGATGACCGTGGAGCCGTCCGGCGCCTGGATGGGCTCGCCCACTACGGTGTTGACGTCCACCATGTCGCGAATGCTGTCCATCGTAGTCGTCATGAGGTTTTCAATCGGGTGCTTGTCCATGATAGCAATCTTCCTTTCACGTCGTCGTAGCCCACGCTGAGGAGGGCCAGCATAATTTGCCCGACGCGTGCGGAAACCATACCGCACAGCACAATTCGCACGGCGTCGGAGGCGAAATCGGGCCGGATGTCGATGCGGGATTTCTCTGCACGTACGGACAGTCCGCGGGCCGCCGCACACAGCCCGCCGCAGGCGAGGGCCGTCAGCGCCGCGTCCGGGAGGCGGAGGGTGCCCTGCAGGGCGATTCGGGTTGGTCGCAGGGCGCGCAGGAAGCGCCATACGCTCCGCAGGGGAGGGTATTTTGAGGCGTTGGCAGGGTTGACGGCTGTGATCCGGCGCGGCCTGGACGGTTGAAAGGCCGAGAGCCTGGCTCGAATGCGGAGGTTGTCGGCGCGAAACGTAAAATAGACGGGCAGGGAGAGCAGATAGACCATCAGCTGCACCCCGGCGACGACGGAAACGGCCATGCTTCGCCTCCTGGATTTCGTTCACTTCATCAGCTTTTCCCAATTGTCCCGAATTATTCTTTTTTCAGCTGCGCGCGATGTGTTATAATGGTTGTGGAACATTGGGAGAAAACGGCGGGAGGAAGCACCATGGCGAATGCGGTGATTGCCGCCGAGATTCAAGGGGAGCGGCTGGAGCTGGAGACGCAGCCCGGCCTGTTTTCGCCGGAACATGTGGACCGGGGCACCCTGGCCATGCTGTCCGTCGTGGAATTCCGGCCCGGCATGCGGGTGATGGACCTGGGCTGCGGCTGCGGCGTGGTGGGCATCCTGGCGGCCCGCAAGTGCGGGGCCGGAAATGTGGTGATGTCGGACGTCGATCCGAGCGCTGTGGAGGTCGCCCGGCGCAATGCCGTGCGAAACGGCGTGGAGGGCGTGAACTGCGTGGTTTCCGACGGCTTTCGAAGCGTGGCGGAGGCGGGATTTGACCTGATTCTGTCCAATCCGCCGTATCAGACCGACTTCTCCGTGGCGAAGGCATTTGTTGAAAAGGGCTTCAATCGGTTGAAGATTGGCGGAAGGATGCTGATGGTCACGAAGCGTCGGGACTGGTATCGCAACAAGCTCGCGGCCATCTTCGGCGGCGTCCGCGTGCGGGAGATCGACGGATACTTTGTGTTCGAGGCGGAAAAGCGGCAGAGCGCCTACGCGAATGCCGTGCATCGCAGGCGCGGGAATGCATAATCATAAAGTGTCTGTAATGATTTCTTCGCTTGACATCGCATTTCCCAGAGGGTACAATGAATATGTTAGTCGTGTAGAATGCGCACAGGTGTGTGTGTTTTGCGAAATGAGATGACAAAGAAAATGGATAGATTGCAGCAAAGGAGGAATGTAGTGCTATGTCTGGAGCAATCGTCGCATTGATTGCGCTGATTGCGTTGGCTGTTGGCCTGGTGGCCGGTTACTTCTACCGCAAGAACGGTATGGAGAAGAAGATCGGCCAAACGGAGGAGTTCGTCACCAATATGCTGGAGGACGCCACCCACAAGGCGGAAGAAAAGAAAAAGGAAGCCGTCCTGGAGGCCAAGGAAGAGATCATCCGCTTGAAGTCGGAGCTTGATAAAGAAGTTCGTGACCGCCGCAATGAAGTATCGCGGCTTGAGCGCAGAGTGAACCAGCGCGAAGAGCAATTTGACAAGAAACTGGACAACCTGGAAGCGCGCGAGGAGGCGCTGAACGACAAGTACCGCGAGGCCGAGCGCCTGGAGGCCGAGGCCAACGAGATGCACGAGCGCCAGAAGGCCGAGCTCGAGCGTGTCGCGGGAATGACCGCCGACGAAGCCAAACAGATCCTGGTGGACCGCATCCAGAAGGACGCCTACCACGACGCCGCCGTGATGGTGCGCGAGGTGGAGGCGCAGGCGAAGGAGGAGGCCGACAAGAGGGCGCGCAACATCGTGTCCCTGGCCATCCAGAAGTGCGCTGCGGACCATGTGGCGGAGACCACTGTCTCTGTGGTGGCGCTGCCCAACGACGACATGAAGGGCCGCATCATCGGCCGCGAGGGCCGCAACATCCGCACCCTCGAAAC
>JAFWBZ010000290.1 GCA_017537105.1 Clostridia bacterium
AATTGCAACGGTCTGACGAGCATAACGATATCGGAAGGCGTGACCAGCATCGGCGAGTATGCGTTTAGAAACTGCAGCAACTTAGTGAGTATCACGATTCCGGATAGTGTAACCAGCATTGGCGAAAATGCGTTCTACAACTGCAGCGCAATGAAATATGCCAATCTTGACACAGAAGGTGCAAAAGCCCTCAGTAAAGCAGGATATGCATTCCGTACGTTTGACTCAAATGTCAATTTGCGGTACAGCTTTACAGATGACGTGATTACGGGTTTGGTTGCTGTTGGCGCAGACAAATTGGCTCAGACGATTACGATTCCGGATAGCGTGACCAGCATCGGCAATTTGGCGTTCTACGACTGCAGCAGCCTGACGAGTATAACGATTCCAGACAGTGTGACCAGCATCGGCGATTCAGCATTCTCCAACTGCAGCAGCCTGACGGGCATTACGATTCCGGACAGTGTGACCAGCATTGGCGTTTGTGCGTTCTTTGGCTGCAGCAGCCTGACGGGCATCACGATTCCAGACAGTGTGACCAGCATCGGCGAGTGGGCGTTCATGGGCTGTAGCAGCCTGACGCGCATTACGATTCCGGATAGCGTGACCAGCATCGGCGAGAGTATGTTTTCTGGCTGCAGCAGCCTGGCGAGCATCACGATTCCGGCCAACGTGACCAACATCGGCGAGAGGATGTTTTCCGGCTGCAGCAGTCTGGCGAGTATCACGATTCCGGACAGCGTGACCAGCATCGGCGATGGTGCGTTCTACGACTGCAGCGGTTTGACGAGCATCACGATTCCGGACAGCGTGACCAGCATCGGCGATGGTGCGTTCGGGTATTGTTCAAGGCTTGGCAAGGTTTGCTTTTTTGGGGAAAGCATTACATTTGGAGAGACTGTTTTCACAAATAGCCCCACCGTCTACTGCTACGAATATACCGACGCAGACAGCTGGGCGATAGATAATGGGTACAATATTGTCTACCTGGACACGTTGGACATGGACAGTGTGCGTACGATGACCCTTGTAGAGGACTTCCGCCTGCGAATGGGGGAATCCCAGAGAATAGCGTACAGCATTTTCCCTGACGACCGGCTCGAGATCACCTGGACCAGTTCCGATCCTTCTGTTCTTTCGGTGTCGGACGGCGTCGTTACCGGCCTGAGACCGGGCACTGCCACAATCACTGCCGCCGTTGGCGCGGCTTCGGACAGCGTGACCGTCACCGTTTACACGCTCGCAGAATCCTTTGACCTGAACGAGACGGAGGTCTGGCGGGTGGCGAAAGAATCGCTGCAGCTCACTGCCATCGACGTACAGCCGGAGGGCGCGGAAGCCGCACTCACCTGGTTTTCCTCCGATACCACGCTGGCGACAGTGGATGAAAACGGCCTCGTGACCACGAAGAAACCCGGCGACGTGACCATCACCGCCACCAGCGACAACGGCGTTTCCCGCGAATGCCTGATTCACCTGTGCTATCCCGTCACCGCCGTTGCGTTCGATCCGGAAGCCCTTGAACTGAAGACGGAGCAGGATTTCCAGTTGACCGCCAACGTTACGATGCGTACCCAGAGCTGCGTCAACCACTTGGTGACGTTTGCAAGCAGCGATAAAGCTGTGGCAACGGTGGACATGGACGGCATGGTTACAGCTCATGGCGTCGGCACGGCGACGATCACCGCCACGGCGGCCAGCGGCGTCAGCGCGTCCTGTGCGATCACCGTGCGCGACGCGTACACCCTCACCCTTCCCGCCGGCCTGACCGCCATCGAGGCAGAGGCGTTCATGGGTGATGCCAGCTTGGAAGCGGTGTTCGTGCCCGAGGGCTGCGCGTCCATAGGCTCCAGGGCCTTCGCGGGCTGTGCGAACCTGTATTATGTCCGCGTGCCCACGGGAACGTCCATCGCACCGGACGCCTTTGAGGGCTGCGACAATGTGATCATTGAGCGCGTGGGCTGACGGGCCCCAAAGCATCCCCGGAGGCATTCCGGGGACACAACTACGGAAAAAGGTCGCGCCCGCTTCGAAGCCTTCGAGGCGGGCGCGCAATTTCATGTATGGGTACTTGCGATCATCCCCAGAACACCGACAGGGAGGGGATGATCTGCATTTTTCGGGAGAGGATGTGCGGCAGGAAGGCGTAGTGGTCGCTGGGCTGCACGTTGAAGGCCTGGGCGATCACCTCCTGATCCCCCAGGAACAGCAGGTGGCTGCCCTCCAGCAGCATGTCGGTGATCATGAAGAGCATCATGTCGTACTTGCGCTCCTCCATGCGCGCCCGCATGGCGTCGAGGAATTCGTCGCGGCGGCGCATGACGCGGTCGGAGTCCAGCGTGACCACCTGGCCCACACCCAGAGTGTGCCCGGAGAGCATGAACTCCTTGTAGTCCTGGAAGAGGATGTCGCCGGCAGACTTGTCGTCGGAGGTGGAAGCGGAGAAGATCATCCGCCCCAGGTCCTCGATGGCCACGTGGGCGATGCTGGCCATGCGCTCGGCGGTCTGGACATCCCTCTGGGTGCAGGTGGGGGACTTGAACATCAGCGTGTCGGAGAGGATGGCGCAGGTGATGATGCCGGCCATGCTCATCGTGGGCATCAGGCCGCGCTCCATGTACATGCCCGCCACGATGGTGGCGGTGGAGCCCACGGGCTCGTTGCGCATGTAGATCGGGTTGGCGGTCTGCACGTCCGCCAGCCGGTGATGGTCGATGATCTCCAGGATCTCCTCCTGCTCCAGTCCGGGAACGGACTGCGAAAGCTCGTTGTGGTCCACCAGCACCACCCGCTTGCGGCGGGGCTTCAGCAGGTGGATGCGGCTCAGCGTGCCCACGACCTTCATGTCCTGATCCACCACGGGGAAGACGCGGTGCTTGTTGTCCTGGGCCATCTTCAGCACGTCCTCCACGTAGTCTGAAAGGTGTGCGGGGCACAGGTTGCTGGTGCGGCAGATGCGGTCCACCGGCGCGGACTGGAAGACCATGCGCGCCGCGCGATAGGGCTCGTGGGGCGTGGAGATGACGATGGTGGAGCAGTCGATCTCGTGCGCCTCGTCGGGGATGCCGGCCTCGCAGACCACGATGCAGGTCACGTTGGCCCGCAGCGCATCCAGTATGATGTCGGGCTGGTTGCCGCAGATCAGCACGGTGTCGGGATTCAGGCAGATGGATTCCTCGCCGTTGGCGGGCAGCGCGATGGTCACGTGGCCGGAGATGGAGATGGTGGGCGTGCCCTTGTCCAGCACGATGTTGCCCTCCAGCGCGCTGACCAGGTTGAACACGGGAATGTCTTCGATTTCCGAGTGCAGTATGGACTCCATGTCGTGCACCGCGATGGTGTTGGTGGACAGCATGCCGTACAGCGTGCCGTCGTCGTTGACCACCGGCAGCGCCAGCGTGTTCTCGTCGCGGCGCATCAGCGTCCAGGCGTGGTCCACCGTCACCGCACGGTTCAGCACCGGCGGCGTGTCGTAGCTCAGGTCGCTGACCTGGTTTTTCAGGTTGTGGATCAATACCGGCGGCTCAAAGCCGAAGCGGTTCAGCACCAGCTGCGTCTCGTCGCTGATGCGTCCCAGCCGCGCGGCGGCGTATTCCCGGTCGCCCAGCGCGTTGCGCAGCTGCGCGTAGGCCATGGCGGACACGATGGAATCGGTATCCGGATTGCGATGCCCGGTGACATAGATGGGTTCCATGAAGGCACCTCCGTATTCTGTAATGCTCGTTGATGCCATTATAACATGATTTTCGGAAAAGGTAAATGCCGTTTTGCGCCGGCGCGCCCTCCGATTCTTGCACAAAAGCCCGGTCCATGCTATAATATCGGGAGTCAGATCAAGCTTGAGGAGAGAAACCATGCGTATATTGCAGTTTTCAGATTCCTTTCTTCCGATCATGGACGGCGTGGGGAATGTCGTGTATCAATACGCGCTGAACATGGGACAGAAGGGGCACGAGTGCTATGCGGTGGCGCCGCAGACGGATACCGGATACCGGGGACGATACCCGTTCGAGATCGTGGACTATATCGGGCTGCCGCTCATCCGCATGAAGAGCTACAAGATCGGCGCGCCGGTGCTGGACGTGCACTGTCAGAATCGGCTGAACGCCATCAAGGGCGATATCGTGCACGTGCACAGCCCGTTCATCGCCGGGCACGCGGGGATCGCCTATGCGCAGAAGCTGGGCCTGCCCATCGTGGGGACCTTCCACTCCAAGTACTACGACGACTTCCTGCAGGTCACGGGCATGGAGCTGCTGGCGGAGGTCGGCGTCAAGCACGTGGTGAACTTCTACGACAAGTGCGACGAGGTCTGGGCGGTGAGCGAGTCCTCCGCGGAGACGCTGCGCAGCTACGGCTACCAGGGAACGGTCCGCGTGATGCCCAACGGCACGGACATTCACCCGGTGGACGAGGCGGCGCTTCGGGAGATGTCCGAAAAGCTCGCCCTCGGAGACGTGCCGCTTCTGCTGTTCGTGGGGCAGATCAACTGGAAGAAGAACCTCCGCTGCATTTTGGAGGCTGCGGCGCAGCTGCATCGGCCCTTCCGACTGGTGCTGGCGGGACAGGGCCCGCATGAAAAGGAGGTCGCCCAGCTGGCGGAGGCGCTCGGCATCCGGGATCGCGTGGCGTTCACGGGGCACATCGGCGACCCGAAGGCGCTGAACGCGCTGTACCGCCTGGCGTCGCTGTTCCTGTTCCCGTCGCTCTACGATACCTCCGGCCTGGTGGTGCGGGAGGCCGCTGCAGTGCGCACGCCCTCCGTGGTGGTTCGCGGCAGCTCGGCGGCCGAGGGCATTCAAGACGGCGAAAACGGCTTTCTGTGCGAAGACGACGCCGGGAGCCTGGCACAGGTGATCGAGCGGGCGCTGTGCGATCCCGATGCGCTCGACGCCGTCGGCCGGCGCGCCTGTGAAACCATTCCCATTCCCTGGTCCGTCCTCGTGGATCAGGTGTTGGAAAACTATCAGAGGATCCTGGGAGGTTGACATGAAAGGTTTTTATGAGCGGGAAATGACCGTGCTGCCCAGCGTGTGCGATGCAGACGGCCTGCTGGGAATCCCGAACGCCTTTGCGCTGTTCATGGATCTGGCGACCGAACACGCGGAAGTGCTGGGGATCGGGTTCCGGGATCTGTGGCCGAAGGGGCTCTTCTGGCTCACCGCGCGCACGAAGATCCGCTTTTATCGGCGTCCCCGAATGGTCGAGACCGTTGCGCTGCGCACATGGCCGGAGACGCCGGAGCGCTCCCGCTGCAACCGCGACTACCGGATGGAGCAGGGCGGCGAGGTCCTGATCGAAGGCAAGACCGAGTGGATGGTCATGAACATGAAAACGGGCCGCCTGCATCCCGCGGACAGTGTTTTTCCGGAGGGCCTGGAGCTGCTGCCGGACCGCGTGCTGCCCGAGCCGTTCCTGCGCATGGCGGACGACTTTTCCGGCGCGGAGGATCTGGGCACCTATCTCGTGCGATCCACGGACATCGACATCGGCGGCCACATGAACAACGCCGCCTACGTGCGCGCCATCGCGGGCATGTTTTCCACCGAGGCGTGGCGCGCGCTGGCCGTTCGCGAGATGGAGATGGCCTATCGCACGCCGTGCTACGAGGGGGACGCGCTGCTTCTCCAGAGGCGCAGGAGCGAAGAGACCACGGAACTTCGGCTGTCCCGCGACGGGAAGACCATCGCGCTGGCGCAGCTCCGATGAGCTGCGGACGTGGAAGGAGTACCTCCGGGGACAGAAAACGGGGACAGCCGCCGGTGCATGGCGACTGTCCCCGTTTATTGAAATAGCGCAGAACCTCGTCGGAAATCACTGCGCTTCGCTGTCCTCCCGCCGCACGGTGAGGGTGCGCTTCATGCCGTAGACGTAGTATTGGACGTGATAGGTGCGGTCGCCGCTGCCGCGGGCGTCGGCGATCAGCTTCAGGTTGATCGATGCGGTGCTGCGCGCGGGAACGCTGCTGCCCTCGCCGGTGACAGAGTACACCGCGATGTCACCCGGCGCGCCTTCGACCTGCACGTACAGCCATTCGGCGGGGAGGAGGCCTCGGTTCTTGAGAGTGATCGTCACATCCTCCAGGCGGCAGGCCTCCGCCTCAGGCACGGCGCCCTGCGAGAGCATCTGCGGCGCGTCGCCGGACTCCAGAACCTCCCGGATGGCGGCAAAGGCCTTCGGATAGTCCGCGCCGCCGGCGGTGACCACGCTCAGCCGGGCGGACATCGTGCCGCCGATCAGAAACAGCGCCGCCAGTGCGATCATGACGAACAGCACGATGGCCAGCAGGGCAGTGGATTTTTTCATAGAGCATTCCTCCGGGACGGGCCTGTTCGGCCTGCCGGTGTTATTCTGGTTTTCGGCGTCCTCCAATATGCGAGGTCGAAACGCTTTGCCGATTCTTCGGCGATGGAAAGCGCCGACGCGGAGGATCGCGATGGATCCCGATCATTATAGCATGTTCCGGTGAATTGGGCAAGGTCCGAAGAATCGCATGGCGCGAAGGCAGCACGCCGCAGAATCCGGTAGCCCGGAGCCAGGGAAGCATGGGTGTTTTTGCAGTTTTGCGGGGCTAACTTGCAGTTTTAGGCCGCTAACCGCCTTGTTAGGGGTATTTAACCCCTGGTTTTTTGTCTGATTTGGATTTGTTTGAATTTCCTCTTGCATTTTCAGATGGGTTGATGTATAATACATCCATAAATAATACGGAGGTATTGAAAATGGCTTTTGTTATCAGCGATGAATGTGTTGCGTGCGGCGCTTGCGCCGAGGAGTGCCCGGTTTCCGCCATCAGCGAAGGCGATGGCAAGTTTGTGATCGATGCCGACACCTGCATTTCCTGCGGTTCCTGCGCGAGCGTATGTCCCGTGGGCGCGCCCGCCGAGGCATAATCCAGAGACAAACGAACAGAAGCGGTTCGCCAGTGGGCGGGCCGCTTTTGTCGTGTCGGCCATACTTTTTTAATATGCTTCAAAATGATGGACAGTTGTGACGATCCATTTACAATTGGATGAAATGGCAGGATTGTACAGGGAAAGGGGAGAATATTTCAAAAATGGCGCGAATATGTCCAGGATGTGACATGCGCCGATGGAATTACGAAAGATAGCTGGAGCTATACATGCATATACACGCAGCGAAGTGGATGAAAACCCGCCGCGTCTGTGCCGTTGTCCTGGCGCTGACGCTGGTTTTTATCTCCTTTTTTGTTTTTCCGTCACCGGCGCGGGCAGAGACGGACGGCATGATCCGCGTGCGCCTCACCCGCCTGGGCGCGCCCGCGGCCATCACGCTCATGGTGGATTGCGAATACTACCTCGCCGCCGATCCCACGGTGCGCATCGATTCGGGCGAGACGGTCACCGTCTCCGCGGGCAAAAACGGCCTGG
>JAFWBZ010000291.1 GCA_017537105.1 Clostridia bacterium
CCCGGTGCCAGCGGTTTGACTTTCACAGAATTTCCATAGAAGTCATCATCGAGCGCCTGATGGTGGTGCTGGGCGGAATTGGCCGCGAGGCGTCGGAGGATGCGCTCTATGAGATCGCCCGGGCCGCCGAGGGAGCCATGCGGGATGCGCTGAGCCTGCTGGACGTGTGCCTGTCCTATACGGACGGAGAGGTCACTGCGCAGCTGGCGCGGGATGTGCTGGGCACGGCGGGCCGCTCTGCGATGTTCGATTTCGTGGACCGGCTGATCGACGGAGATGCAGGCGGCGCGCTGACGCAGATCGACGCCGCGATGCGCAGGGGCAGCGATCCTCAGGTGTTCATCCGCGATACCGTCGCGCACCTGCGGGCCGTCATGCTGGCCGGGGCGGTCCGGGAGGGCCTTTCCGACCTGCTCGAGGTCACGCCGGAGGATGCGGAGCGCTTTCAGGCGCAGGCGCAACGCATGCAGGCCGATGCGCTGAATCGCATGATGGAGCTGTTCATGCGCGCGGAGCCGGATACCAAGTGGGCCTCCCGGCCGCGCACCATCCTGGAGCTGGCGGCAGTGCGCGCCTGTCATCCGGAGAAGGAGCCGGACGCCAGCATGGACGAGCGCCTGGAACGCGTGGAGCGGATGATCGAGAAGGGTGCCGTTGCGGTCCCGCAGCGCCCTGCAGCGCGACAGGAGCCAAAGCCGCAGCCCAAGGTGGAAAAGGTGGACTCCGTCACCCCGACGCCGATGCCGGCAGAGGATCCGCCCCAGGAATACCTCGATGCGGTCCGGCAGCTCATGGAGGAGAATCCCTCGATTCAACAGCCGCTCGGAGCTATGCGCTTTCTCCGGTTTGACGGAGAGACAGTCGTCGTGGAATTCAGCAAGAAGATGATGATGTATATGAAGCTGCTGGAGCGGCGCAAGAGCCTGCTGGAGGCCGCCCTTTCCACGACCTTCGGTCACCCGGTGGGGCTCTCCATGACGCTGGAGGGCGCGGGAAAGCCGGAAAAGAAGGTTTCGGATACGGCGCGGGAAGTGATCAACCAGGCCTATGACGTCTTCGGCAGGGACAAGATCGACATCAGCGACTGATGGGAGCGGCACACATGGAGCAGTACTGGCTGGGACATCGGGAACGACTGCGCCTGCGGGCGGAAAAGGACGGCCTGGAGGCGCTGCGGCCGCACGAGATCCTGGAGTTGGTGCTCTTCTATGCGGTGCCCCGGGCGGATGTGGCGGAGGTGGCCCGCGCGCTGGTCGGTGCCATGGGTTCGCCGCAGGCCGTTTTTCACGCGCCGAGGGATGCGCTGCTGGCCGTTCCGGGCGTCACCCGGGCCATGGCGGACTGGCTGATGCTGACGGGGGAGATGATTGATGCCTATTCCGTCATTGAGCCCGGGGATCAGCTTCGCATCTGGAGATACCGGGACCTTCTGGGGTTTCTGTCGGGGCGCTGGAGATCCGTCCCCGCGCCGCAGTGCTGGATGATCTATACCGATTACGACGACCGGCTGATGACCTATACCGTCGTCTGCGATTCGCTGCACTGGGCGGATTCCCTCTGTACGCGGGAGATGATCGAAGAGGCTCTCGCGCTGCAGGCCCGACACGCGTTTATGATTCTGTTCATTGGAGCGGAGAGGCTGGAGCTGTCGCAGGAGGACCGGGATTCCCTGGTCTCCCTGGCGCGCACGCTGCGGGCCATCGATGTGGAACTGATGGATTGCGTGCTGGTCGGGGAGCAGGGCTTCTACAGCCTGAGCGTGGAAGGCGGCATGGAGCTGGTGCACAGGGAATCTCCTCTGCCTGCGCTCCACGAGCGCTACTGTGCCTGGGAGGAACAGTTGGACGGAGGCTTTGTACCGGACATGGAAGCCGATGACGAGGAGTTCGATGGAGAATGAGGACATGAACAGGATTGCCGACTTTTTGAAGGTCAGCCGAGCGCGCTTTGACGCGGACTGGCGGGAGGCGTTTCCACAGAGGGAATCCCCCTATGACGCCCTGCTGGTGCCGCGCCGTGCCACCAGCGGGTCTGCGGGCTATGACTTCTATGCGCCGCTGGGCTTTGAGTTGCGGCCCGGACAGACGATCAAGCTGCCCACGGGCATGCGCGCACGCATCGACGAGGGCTGGGTGTTGATGCTGTTTCCCCGAAGCGGATTGGGCTTCAAGTATCGGCTGCAGTTGAACAACACGGTGGGCGTGGTGGATTCGGACTACTTCAATGCGGACAATGAAGGGCACATATTCATCAAGCTGACCAATGCCGGGGACAGGGTATTGCGCATCGCGGAGGGGGAAGCCTTTGCGCAGGGCGTGTTCCTGCCCTTTGGCATCACCCGGGACGACTGTGCGGACGGACGGCGCACCGGCGGCTTCGGAAGCACCGGCGCCGGAGGGACAGGAGCGTAGAGAGCATGAACACGACACTGGTGGTAATGGCGGCGGGGATTGCCTCCCGCTACGGAGGAAGCAAGCAGACCACGGGCATGGGTCCCCACGGGGAGATCCTGATGGAATACTCCGTGCACGACGCGATTCGCGCGGGCTTCAATCGGGTGGTATTCGTGATCCGTCCGGAACACCTGAAGACGGTCCGGCAGCTCTGCGGAGACCGTTTTGCGGATCGCATCGAGGTGTGCTACGCGTTTCAGGACTACAGTTCTCTGCCGGATTGGTATTCTGTACCGGAGGGACGCACCAAGCCCTTCGGGACGGTGCATGCGGTGCTCTGCGCGCGGCCGTATATCGACGGCGCCTTTGCCGTACTCAATGCGGACGATTACTATGGCGTGGACTCCTTTCAGACCATGCACGCGTTTCTTGAGGAGCTGCGCGACGACCGGGCCGCGGCGATGATGGGCTATCGTCTTCAAAATACGGTCAGCGTCTTCGGCGACGTCACCCGCGGCATCTGCCAGGTGGAAGAAGGCCGCCTCGCGGGCGTGGAGGAGGTCAAGAAAATCCACCTCTGCCCGGACGGGCGCATCGTGGACCTCTCAAAAGGCGAGCCGGGCAGGGAGCTGGATCCGGAGTCGCCGGTGTCGATGAACTTCTGGGGATTTCCCGGCGCACTGATGGAGCGCTTTCGCGGGGCGTTTGCAGATTTTCTCCGAAAGGCCGATCCGGAGGATCTCACGGCGGAATGCCTGCTTCCCGTGACGGTGGATGCACTGATTCGCGCGGGCGAGTTGTCCGTACAGGTGCTTCGCACCGACGCGGAGTGGTTCGGTGTCACCTACCAGGAGGACCGTCCCCGGGTACAGCAAGCGCTTCTGGCGCTGCATGCTCAGGGCATCTACGGCGAACGCCTTTGAGCGGGAAAGGAACACATGGAAAAGAAGGAAACGAAGCGCCGCCTGCAGCTGAGCGGTGCGAACAAGGTCGTGCTGATTGTACTGGTGCTCCTCACCGTCGTGACGGTCCTCATCAATATTCTGAAGACAAGGGGACTGTCGCTGATCCACGGCGAGCTGTATCTGCTGCTGCCGCTGTCCATACTGGTCGTTGCGGTGGGCTGGGGCGCCTTTGCGCTGTTCCGGCGGATCGGAAATCGAACGGTTCGCGTCGTCGCGGGCATATTGGCGGCGATCCTCCTTCTGGTGGTGCTGACGATCGGCATGAGTTATCTGAGCGTCGTCATCAGCCTGGCCATCCCGCAGCGCTACGCCACCGTGAGCACGGAGGACGGCGCGCACCGCCTGGTGGTGATGCGCGTGTTGGA
Source organism: Clostridia bacterium (assembly GCA_017537105.1). Classification (GTDB taxonomy): domain Bacteria; phylum Bacillota; class Clostridia; order Christensenellales; family Aristaeellaceae; genus UBA2862. Next base: position 3,724 of record JAFWBZ010000291.1, read on the forward strand.
TACCGATGAGGATCGCGTCGAACAGCGCCACGCCGCGAGGCTGGAGTCCGACCCGGACGGAACCGAGGAGATCACCGTGGAGGATTGGGGCTATATCTATACCGCATACGCTCCGGTGGGAAAACTGTTTTACAGGCCGGAGTCCCTGCTCGAGGGAGAGGTACACATCGGCTATGCCAGTCAGGCCACGCTGATGGTGGACTGGCAGGAGGATGCGACCATCGGACACTTTTTCGTTAGGGACCCGGAAGTCTGCGACGGCGGGGAAATGCTCGCAGAGACGGCCTGACGCCTGTGGCGCGCGCCGCATTTCAAACCTCCCGGCACATAGAATGACGTGTCGGGAGGTTTTTTGATGAAGCATATCAAATGGTTTCTGGGCGCCGCGGCGTTTGCGCTGCTGCTGTCGCAGCCGACGGCCGCCGCAAACGGGGCCCGCGAGGCGATGGCGCAGTGGTATCATTCCGTCGCGCCCTCGCTTTTGCCGTTTATGGCCCTGATGCCCCTGCTGACCTGCGAGGAAGCGCTCACCGCGTATGAAGCGCTGTTGGGCTGGGGCATGCGCACGTTCTTTGCCCTGCCCGGCTCTGCCGCGGCTGCATTGGTGGTTGCCCTGCTCGCCGGATCCCCGGCGGGAAGTCACGCCGTCCGCCGCGCGTCCGCCCGCGGCGACATGGACTGCGGACAGCTTCGACGCCTGGCCCTGGCGTGCGCGGGACTGAGCCCGGGCTTTCTGATCACCGGCATCGGAAGCACACTGTTGGGAAACGCCGCGATGGGACACTTGCTGCTGCGCACGCAGGCAGCCGTGCAGCTGACGCTGCTTTTTCTGCTTCGCTTTGTCATACGGGATGACCGAAAAGTTCCTGTTTCAGAGGATCGCTCCGGGAAGGACGGGTCCATGGCGGCCTCCACGCTGGCTGTGTTGTCCGTGGGCGGCTGGATGGCGCTGTTCGGCGCAATGGCGGGCGTCTTGCGAAATGCTTCCGGGGGAGAAGGGACAATACCTTTCCTGTGCGTTCTGGAGGTCAGCACCGGCGTGCATTGGGTCGGCGCGCAGAAGGCAGATGTTCTGTGGAAGCTGGTGAGGATTTCGTGGCTTGCGGGCTTTGGCGGGCTTTGCGTCGCAATGCAGAATATGGCCGCGCTGAAGGACTGCGGCGTGCGAAAGGGGGAATATCTGCTGGTGCGCCTCGCTGCAGGCGCGCTCAGCGCAGGAGTCACCTGGGCACAGGTGAAGATGAAGTCGATCCATACATTTTTCGCCGGCCCGCAGATACTTCCCGCCGCCTGCCTGGGACTCTGTGCCGCATTGGTCCCGGTGGTGCTGCACTTCAAAAGAACGGAAGTTTAACAATGCGATACGGGCCCGAAGAGTATGGGTCCGAAGGCCTAAAAAAGCCTGAAAATACCATATTTGGTGGGCTTTTCCGGGGATACACACCACATCTTTGAATTTTGAGCGCCAGAAAAAAATGCTTGACAAACGCATCTGGATTTGATATAATAACACCTGCGTTGAACGAAGAAGCCCTTGATTGGGCCTCCAAATTCAGCGGCGCGAACCTTGAAAACGATACAGAGAGAAGAGAGACGCGAAAGAGATTTCGCGGGCGTGAAGCGGATCTGCGGCGAGGCCCCGGGAGGGGAAGAGCGGAGAAGCGGAGCGCAGAGAACAGTCAGATTCGAAGAGTGAAACGCCGTAACGGGGACCGGAGGCCAGGGCTTTGGCGAGCCGAGGTGGACGGGAGCCGGAACGGAGAAGGATTGAACATCAGAGTTTGATCCTGGCTCAG
>JAFWBZ010000292.1 GCA_017537105.1 Clostridia bacterium
ATGGTTCGAGCCCATTTAACCCCACCACCAAGCCGCCTGAAGCAGGGCGGCTTTTTCTGTACCACTTCCGGTCTGATGCGGGATCGGCGCAAAAAACGGACCCGGTCGACTGACCGGGTCCGCATTCATGGTGGAGCATACGAGACTCGAACTCGTGACCTCTACACTGCCAGTGTAGCGCTCTAGCCAACTGAGCTAATGCCCCATCTCTCGACGACAGGTGTTATTATACCACAGGAATCAGGATTTGTAAATACCTTTTTGAAATTTTATCCCGCGCCGTGTGGAGGCGGCGGGGGGTCGGTACGGCACTTTATCGGGGCCGGAGCGTCACGTGCACGGTGTCTCCGAAGGACTTGCCGATCGATCTGCGGATGTCCTTTCGGACCCCGATGATCCATCCCGGCGTGCCCATGCGGACCACCTGACCGTCGTAGTGTGACCCGTCAAAGGTGGCGTGTACGGCCAGCCTGCCCACTCCGTAGCGCGCGCGGATGTCAAAGGGCACCTCCACATAGGCGGCGTCCATGCCGTCGCTCTGCAGGAGCACGGCGTCAAATTCCATGGCGTTTTCCATTCCATAGCCTCCCGACTGTCGCGCAGCCACGCGTTTGTCTCCCGCGGGAGCAGGATCGCGGCGAAAAATCGACGCACATTCTCTTTGTGGAGTCCGCGTTCAGTGTACCGCATCGACGTTTCCGCTGTCAAGTGCGATCCCCAAAAAGGATGCGGCGGAATGTGAGGCAAAACAGGGAAAAAACGCCGCCGGCATTGCAACCTTTGCCCGTGCCGAAACGTCTGATAAATAATGGGGGATTTTGATACCCCGGAATGGAGGAGCAGCATGTACAGGAAGATCGGGTGGCTGGCGCTGTGCCTGGCCCTGGTCCTGCTGGCGGCAGCGCCCGCGCTGGCCATGACCGAGGAACGGGCGCAGGCGCTGGTGAAGGCCGCGGACCCAAAGGCGCAGAAGGCCCGGCAGTTCTGGGTGTATCCCGAGGGCGACGGGGCCTGGGTGTTCTACGGCACGGGCTACAACAGCAAGCAGGCGCTGTTCAAGGGCGGATTCTGGTATGTAACCGAGGAAAAGCAGTATCCGCTGGGCAGCTATACGGAAAATGTGAGCGACTGGGATTACTTCGAGTGCGATCCGCCCGTGTTTTGCAGCTGCACCGTCTACGATGGCGCGCGCCATCCTCACGCGGCCATATTGAAGGACGGCGCACCCTTGGAGATCAAGGACTTCGGCACGCTGAACAGCCTGAATTGCTGGTCCGGCAGCCTGTGCGGGCTGGCGGACGGGGACAACGACCGGGATGGGGAGATCCATTGGGTCTTCCTGGGCATACAGGACGACCGTATGGTGGAGATCGCCGCCACGCCCATCGACGAGGCGCAGGCCCGCGAAATCGAAGGCATGGATGAGATCATAGAGGAATTGTACAGGGGCAACGACGTGCTCCCCGGCGGCGTTACCGCCACGGGCTTCCTGTTCAGGAACGCCGTGCCTGGGCAGCTGCGGAGCGCGAAGGGCCACCTCAATGGCTCCGTGACGCTGATCGTCGACGACAACGGCACGCCCGGCTATGTGTACGTGTTCATCAACGCGGACGGCGCGGCCTACCCCGAACGCGGCTGGGAAAACGAAATCGCCATCTGGCACGGTGTGCCCCAGGCGCGGTGCGATGTGGGGCTGGAAATCGTGGAGACGGTGACGGAATAACAGGCATTCGCGCAGAAATGCAAACAGGATCCTCAGTGCTTCTCCCGATCCGGGGGCACTGAGGATCTTTGCTATTGCCGTCAAATATCAAACTCGAACAGCGAAACCTGGCTCGTCTCGGGCACGTCGTTCAGGCAGCCCGCCAGCCGCAGCTGCTCCACCACGGACTTGGACACCTTGCGCCGCACCATGTCGTCCTGGCTGATGAACGGCCCGGACTTGCGGGCTTCCACCAGCGCCTCGGCGGCGGCCAGGCCCACGCCGGGCAGGCTGTTGATGGGCGGGAGGATGCGTCCGTCGACGATCTGAAAGTCCGCCGCGGCGGAGCGGTAGATGTCGATGGGCAGCAGGTGCACGCCGCGTAGATTCATCTCCACCAGGATCTCCAGGATGGTCATCTCGTCGTCCTTGGTGGCGGTGCGCTCGGACTTGTCCAGCGCCTTGATGTCCTCGATCATGCCGCGAAGCTCCTCCACGTTTTCCGTCACCATGCGCGTGGCGTCGAAGGACTCGGCGTTGCGGTGCAGGTAGCAGCAGTAGTAGGCCTCGGGATAGAACACCTTGAAGTAGGCGATGCGCAGCGCCATGGTGACGTAGGCCACCGCATGTCCCTTCGGGAACATGTACTTGATCTTCTTGCAGGTGTCGATGTACCAAGCCGGCACGCCGGCGGCCTGCATGGCCTCCTCCATGGCGGGGGTCAGACCGCGGCCCTTGCGCACGGATTCCATGGTCTTGAAGGCCATGGAGGCCTCCACACCGCTGGCGATGAGGGCGTTCATGATGTCATCGCGGGTGCAGAAGCACTCCTTCAGCGGGATGCCCTGCCGCACCAGGTCCTGCGCGTTGCCCAGCCAGACGTCAGTGCCGTGGGACAGGCCGGAGATGCGGACCAGCTCCTCCATGGTGCTGGGGCGGGTCTCCTTCAGCATGCCGCGCACAAAGGAGGTGCCGAACTCCGGAACGCCCAGCGTGCCCGTCTCCGCCACGCCCAGCTGCTCCGCCGTCAGGCCGAGGGCCTCGGGCCCGGTGAACAGGGAGATGATCTTGCCGAACACCTCCGGGTCGTGCAGCGGCACCTGCTGGGGCGGGATGCCGGTGATGTCCTGGAGCTTGCGCAGCATCGTCGGATCGTCGTGGCCCAGCACGTCCAGCTTCACCAGCACGTCGTGCATCGAGTTGAAGTCGAAGTGGGTGGTGATCGTGTCGGTGGTCATGTCGTCCGCGGGATGCTGGATGGGCGTGAACTGGTAGATCTCGTACTCCTTGGGCAGCACCACCATGCCCGCGGGGTGCTGACCCGTGGTGCGCTTGACGCCGGTGATGCCCCGGGCCAGGCGCTCCTTCTCGGCGTTGGTCAGCGAAAGTCCCCGCTTCTCAGCGTATTTCAGCACATAGCCGTAGGCGGTCTTCTCCGCGATGGTGCC
>JAFWBZ010000293.1 GCA_017537105.1 Clostridia bacterium
CGAGCTCATGGAGGTCTTCGCCATCGCGGAATCCACGCCGGGGCCCATCGCCATCAACTGCGCCACCTACATCGGCTATCGCCAGGCGGGGGTCGCCGGGAGCGCAATGGCCACCCTGGGCGTGGTGCTGCCCTCGTTCCTGATCATCTACGGAATCTCCCTGTTCATCGAAGCCTTCCTGCGGCAAACGATCGTCGCCCGGGCCTTCAAGGGGATCCAGGTGGCCGTGGCGATGCTCATCCTGCGGGCGGGCGTCCGGCTGCTTATGAAGCTTCCCCGGCGCCCCTATGCGATGGCCGCCTGTGCGCTGGCCGCGCTGGCGGTGGGCGGCATCAATCTGCTGGGCTGGAGCCTTTCGACGATCTGGCTGATCCTGGCAGGCGCGCTGATGGGGATCCTGCTGCTCCGGGGCATTCCCGAAGGGGGTGAGGACCGGTGAAGGCATGCATCGAGCTGCTGCTGGTCTTTGCCAGAATCGGCCTGTTTACCTTTGGAGGCGGCTATGGCATGATCCCGCTGATCCAGCAGGAGGTCACCTCCCGGGGCTGGCTGGACGCGGAGACGCTGCTTCAGTACATCGGCATCTGCGAATCCACGCCGGGACCCATCGCGGTCAACATGGCGACCTTCATCGGATCGAGCCGGGCCGGGCTCGCCGGGAGCGCCTGCGCGACGCTGGGCGTGGTGCTGCCCTCGTTTGTCATCATTCTGCTCATCGCAGCGGTGCTCAAACAGTTCCGGCAAAACCGGTATGTCGCCGCAGCCCTCGGAGGCATCAAGCCCGTCGTGGCCGGCATGATCGCCTCTACCGGCCTCTGTCTCGCGCTGAAGTGCCTCGTCGTCCGCACGAGCCCCTTGGACGCGCTGGCGCTGGACTATCGCCAGTTGGCCATCGCGGCCATGCTGGGTGTGGGATGCTTCGTCTGGATCCGCGGTCTGAAGCGGCGCTTTTCGCCGATCGCGCTGATCGCCGCCTCCGCCCTCCTCGGCGTACTGTTCTACAGCGCGTGACATGGGATTGCGGGGCCTTTGCCACAGAAATACCCCAAATGCAGAGGGCTCTGCCCGCTGCCAATCGTTGACAGCACTTTTCTGAAGGTATATAATAGTAATGAGTGAAAAGATACCCTTTCGGGACGACATAGATGCGGGGATGTTTGTATGAAAAAGTGGATGAGTTTTGCACTGGCCGTTGCGCTCTTCGCAACCACCGTGCTCGGCGGCGCCTTCGCCGAATCTGCCCTGGATACAATGGCTGAAGAATCCGGGCTGTATGTAGAGGCGTCTGTCTCTGCGCCCGCTTCCCAGGATACAGAGGAGGACGCATCCTGTTCCGATCTGGAGAGTCCCGTCGAAGAGCTTCCGGAGCTCCAGCTGCCCACGGGGTACGATGATGAACCCGTCGTCCTCCCGGAGGCGGTCGAAGCGGAGTCCACGGACAGCGCCTATGCGCGCCTGATCGCCGATGCGGACGTGCTGTCCGCGGAGGGGGAAATCCTCTGCGCGCTTTCTGCGGGCGATGCGGTGCTCCTGACCGGCGCGCCGTCGGACGGCCGTGCGCCCGTGGCGTTCTCTGCCGCAGGCGTCACCGTCGAGGGCACGCTGCCGGAGCATGTGCTGGAAGTGCTGGATGCCCCTGCGCGCGACGCGCTCCTCGACGCGCTGGCCGCCGGCGAGGTTGCCGCCTACCACGGCGACATCAACCGCCTGCTGCCGGAGGTGGACTGCGCGCTTGCGCAGCAGGAGACCGAAGGCATCGATTCGCAGGCGGATTCCGAGCCTGCGGAGGAAACCGTCGAATCGGAGCCTGCCCTCTCCGATGAGGAGAACGCAGGCGACGTCGCTGCGCCCGCCTCCACGACCGACACCGAAGCGGAGGAAGACGCCGAAGATGTCGCGCAGGCTGCCGATCCGGCGGATCCCGCGGAAGGCGATGTAGGGGAGGTTCCGGAGCTTGCCGCGGGTGCGGAGGAGAATCCCGGTCGCGGCGAGGGCACCGCTGCCATCGAAGTGAGCCAGACCAGTCTGCGGATCGGCGCGGGCGAATCCTGTGATCTGCTGACGGCCAGGGCCGTCGATGCCTCCGGGAATGAAGATCCAGAGGTCGTTCTGACGTGGGAATCCAGCGATGTGAGCATCGCCACGGTGGACGGCGAGGGCACCATCACCGGCGTCGCACCAGGGGCCACCTCCGTGCTGGTGTACGCAGCCGGCTATGCGCCCGCTGCAGTCACGGTGACCGTTCTGGAGGCACCCGGTTCCATCACCCTCCAGCTTGAGGAGATGCATCTGTACTTGGGCAGCGACGGATGGCTGCATGCTATATTGCCCGAGGGCTCCTTCAGCAGGATCCACTATACTTCCGACAATCCGTCGGTCGCTACGGTCGACGATTCCGGCAACGTCACGGCGATGGCCCTCGGCACCGCGACGATCACCGCCGCCACGTTTAACCATTGTACGGCAACCTGCAGGGTCAC
>JAFWBZ010000294.1 GCA_017537105.1 Clostridia bacterium
ACCGGCGACCGCTACCTTTCCACGCCGCTGTTTACAGAATAGACAGAGCATTCAGGGAGGCAATCGAATGGGCTTGCTTGCGGACGCCAGAAACATACAGGCCAAGGACCCCGCGGCGAGGAATCTCGCCGAGGTCATCCTGCTGTATCCCGGCTTTCACATCCTGATCTATCACAGAATTGCGCATTGGCTGCACCGCCATGGCTGCCGGTTTCTGGCGCGTCTGGTCAGCCAGCGGGGCCGCCACAGGACGGGCATAGAGATCCATCCCGGCGCGACCATCGGACCAGGGCTGTTCATCGACCACGGCATGGGCATCGTGATCGGAGAGACGGCGGAGATCGGGGCGAACTGCACCATCTACCACCAGGTCACGCTGGGCGGCACCGGAAAGGATACCGGAAAGCGCCACCCCACGATCTGCGACAACGTGTTGATCGGCACGGGCTCGAAGATCCTGGGCCCCGTGGTCATTGGCTGCAATACGCGCATCGCCGCGGGCAGCGTGGTGCTGACGGACATGCCGCCCAACGTGACGGCCGCGGGCGTTCCCGCCCTGATCGTGCGCATGAACGGCGAGCGCTATCATCCCAGCGACGAGCTGAACCAGCAGGACGTGCCGGACGTGCTGAACGACCGGCTGACGGCGCTGGAGGCGCGCCTGAAGCAGCTGGAGGAAGGCGCGAATCCCGGGAAATAGAGTGCGTCGCGCCGAACCGTTTCGCGCTCCGAAAGGATGGCTGCGGTTCTCCATATACGGGCGAGGTGAGCATATGGAACCAAAGACGAGGCACTGCGCCTTCTTTCAGAATGCGGCGTGCGAATACTTTCCCTGTCACGAGACGGAGGACCAGGAACACTTCAACTGCCTGTTCTGCTATTGCCCGTTGTACGCGCTGGGCCGACGCTGCGGAGGCGATTTCCGCTACAACGAAAGGGGCATCAAGGACTGCACCCGCTGCATGGTGCCGCATCGGCCGGAGAACTACGATCGGATCATCGGAAGGTTCCGGGAGATCGTGGAGCTGGTGCGCGAGGAGGATGCGCGGCACGGGGAGGAGTAATTCCCGCGCCGATTTATCACTTCGATTACGATTGCCGCTATTGAGAAATGGCGGCAATTCTGCTATAATGGTGCAGGTACGTGACGCATTGAATCCCGACAAAAGGAGTTGTGATATCTATGAAGCTTGGCGTGGTGGGCCTTCCGAACGTGGGCAAGAGCACGCTGTTCAACGCGATCACCTGCGCGGGAGCGCAGGCGGCGAACTATCCCTTCTGCACCATCGAGCCGAATACGGGCATCGTGGCGGTGCCAGACAAGCGGCTGGACGTGCTGGCGGAGATGTATCACCCGGAGAAGTATACACCCGCGACGCTGGAGTTTGTGGATATCGCGGGACTGGTGAAGGGCGCGAGCCGCGGCGAGGGCCTGGGCAACAAGTTCCTCTCCCACATCCGCGAGGTGGACGCCATCGTGCACGTGGTGCGCTGCTTCGAGGATGAAAACGTGATTCACGTGGACGGCTCCGTCGATCCCGCCCGGGACATCGAAGTCATCAATACCGAGCTGATCCTGGCGGACATCGAAACCGTCACCAAGCGCGCAGAAAAGGCCGCGGCGATGCTCAAGAAGGGCGAAAAGAAGTACGCCGTGGAGGCCGAAGCCGGCAAGATCCTGCTGGACCACCTGAACGAGGGCAAGCCCGCGCGCACCGCCGCGCTGGACGAGGATCAGCTGGCCGCGGTGCACGACTGGTTCCTGCTGACGATGAAGAAGGTCATCTATGCCGCCAACATCGGCGAGGAGGACCTGGGCAAGGACGCAGACGAGCTGGAGCTGGTGAAGCCGGTTCGCGCCATCGCCGAGGAAGAGGGCGCGGAGGTGCTGGTCATCTGCGCGCAGGTCGAGGAGGACATCTCCCAGATGGAACCGGACGAAAAGCAGATGTTCCTGGACGACCTGGGCATCGGTGTGTCCGGCCTGGATCGGCTGGTGGTGCTGGGCTACAAGCTGCTGGGACTGATCAGCTACCTGACCGCAGGGCCCAAGGAGGTGCGCGCCTGGACCATCGAGGACGGCACCAAGGCGCCCCAGGCGGCGGGCAAGATCCACTCCGACTTCGAGCGCGGCTTCATTCGCGCCGAGATCGTTCCTTACGACGACCTGGTCCGGGAGGGCAGCATGAACGCCTGCAAGGAAAAGGGCCTGGTGCGGAGCGAGGGCAAGGACTATGTGATGAAGGACGGCGACGTCACGCTGTTCCGATTCAACGTCTGATATCACTGCCGGGGTTTGCGCATGGAAGGAATGGATTTCACCCGCCTCGTCGAGCGGCCAAGGCCGACGATACTCTCCGCCAATGTGCTGGGCCTGCTGGCGATTGCGGGTCTGTGGATCGGCAGTGCAATTGCGCTCATCGTTGCGCCGGAGGCGGGGTTTCGGCAGGACCTTGCGGTCAACGCGATCTACTACCTGCCGTTTGTCCTGCTCCCCGTCGTGATCTGCATGCGCCGGCGGGGCGGGCTTTCGGAGGCGGTCCGGCTGAATCCCATGCCGCTCTTTCCCGCGCTGTCGGTGATGCTTCTGGCGGTGCTGAGCGTCTTCGCTGCGACGGGCATCGATGCCCTGTGGCTGCGACTGCTGGAGGCCTTCGGGCTGCGGGAACCGGACACGGGACTGGTCATCGAGTCGTCCAGCGCGCTGATGCTGTCCATCCTGAACAGCGCTGCGGTGCCGGCGATCTGTGAGGAGCTGCTGTTCCGCGGCTACATGCTCTCGGCCTGGGAGAGCCGGGGAACCCGATTGGCGATTGGGGTCAGCACGGCGCTGTTCGCCCTGCTGCACAGCAACCTCTTCGGAATGCCCGCGTATCTGCTGGTGGGCGCCGTTTCCGCCTTTCTGGTGTTTGCACTGGACAGCCTGTACGCGGGGATCCTCTACCACACGGTGTACAATGCAACCATATTGGTGGTGGTGTTTCTGGCGTCGGGCAGCGAGGCGTCCGGAGCCATGCCAGGGCTGTCGTCCATACTGTCAGAGCTTCTGGTCACCCTTGGAATGATGGCGATGCTGCTGCTGTCGCTCCATCTGCGCAGGCGTGCCTCGGGCATCGAGCCGATTCCACGCTCCCGGGAGCCGCTGCGGCGATCGGAGCGGGTGACGCTGGTCGCTCTGGTGGCCGCGATGGTGCTCTCCATGCTGGCGGTACTGCTGGGAGGCTGAATCATGAACGGAGTCATCCTGTGCGTGGGCAAGCTGAAGGAGAAGTGGCAGCAGCAGGGCTGCGAGGAGTACCTGAAGCGGCTGGGACGCTATGGAAGGTATGAAGTGACTGCCGTCGACGATCTTCCCGCGCCGGAGAGGG
>JAFWBZ010000023.1 GCA_017537105.1 Clostridia bacterium
CTGTTCCCATCCCGAACACAGAAGTTAAGCCTCAGCACGCTGATAGTACTTGGCTGGAAACGGCCCGGTAGGGTAGGTCGTCGCCGGATCCCACGGAGATCATCCACTCGGATGGTCTCCTTTTTTTGTCGTTTTGGAAAGATAAAATGTGAATATATTACGAAAATATGACAATTACTATTGCAAATGAAATAGAAATGAGATATAATGTACATACCATTGAGAAGTCGAGGTGGGATTCATGGGCTTTTTTACGGGATCTGTGTTTTCTGAAACGTTGAACATGGATACGACCATCGGCGTGATCCTGCCCCATGATTCCCGCTTTCACCGGGGCATCGCGCCATTCGCGGAGGGGATTGCGGCGCGGGAACGGCCGCGAACGCTGATCCTGCTGCATGGATTGACGGACAACTGGGCGGCATGGGGCTACCGGTCCCGCATACTCAGCTATGCCGAGGAGCGGGATGTGGCGGTGATCATTCCGGAGGTCCAACGCAGCTTTTACCAGGACATGGCCAATGGTGAGGCCTATTTCAGCTATGTTTCGGAGGAATTGCCGCAGCTCGCCGCGTCGCTGTTCAAGATTTCGACGGCGCCGGAGGACCTGATGGTGGCGGGACTGTCCATGGGCGGCTACGGTGCGCTGCGCTGCGGACTGACCCATCCGGAGCGGTATCGGGCCGTGGGAGCATTTTCCAGCGCGGTGAACCTGGACGGCTTTACCGTGAAGATTCCGGAGCGCAAGGAGACGCGCGGCTTTGACCGCATGGTCCGGGGCATGTTCGGCGAGACGCCGGTGATTCCCCGGGAAGCGAGGCTGGAGGAACTGGCTGCGGAGGCGGCTACAGCGGCACACTGCCCGCCGGTGCTGATGACCTGCGGCACGGAGGACGAGCTGTACCCGCACAACGAGCAATTCTATCGCCTTCTGAAGGGATACGGCCTGCCGGTGACGTTCGAGGCCTGGCCGGGGATTCACGAGTGGGGGTTCTGGGATAGGTCCATAAAGATGTTCCTGGAGCGCTGCGCCTGAGCGGCACGGTGCGAAAAAAGGGGGAAATGGCTATGAAGAAACTGTGCGTTCTGTTGATGCTGGCGCTGCTGATGAGCACGGCGCTGGCGGAGACGCCGTCGACGCCGATCCATGAATGCGGCGACTATACCTATATCATCCTTCCGGACGGCACGGCGCAAATCGTCGAATGGGAGGGACGCGACGCGGAGCTGGTGATTCCAGCGGCGCTGGATGGCCTCGAGGTGACGAGCATCAGCGAGTGCGCGTTTGCCGACTGCGAGCAGCTGCGATCCATCGCGCTGCCCGAAACCGTGCGGGAGATCGGCGTGGAGGCCTTTGCCGGCTGCGTGGATCTGGAGCACATCGCCCTGCCGGAGGGCCTTCTCCGCATTGGGGACGCGGCGTTTCAGGGCTGCGAAGCCCTGACGCGAATCGCGTTGCCGGCTTCGGTGATGGAGATCGGGGAGAACCCCTTCATGGCCTGCGCCAACCTCTGCGAGATCACCGTGGCGGAGGACAGTGAACGCCTGACTGCCGTTGCAAGCGTGCTGTTTTCCAGGGCAGACGGGCGACTGGTGTGCTATCCGCTGGGCCTGGAGGCGGAGCGCTATACGGTGCCGGAGGGCGTGCGGGAGATCGGCGCCCGGGCCTTTGCACGCGACCTGTACCTGGAGGAGGTCGTGCTGCCGGAGAGCCTGGAGGTCATCGGGCGGCAGGCCTTCGACGGCTGCGATGGCTTACAGACCATGAACCTGCCCGCAAGTGTGACGAACATCGGCGATGGCGCCATGCGGTGCGCCAGGCTGACGCTGGTTCCTGAGGCGGGCGGCGAGGCGCGCGTGCTGGCCGGCGACGGCGCATGAACGAGGACACAAATCCCCAAAGGGACGGCTCTGAGACCGTCCCTTGAATGGTTGGAGGCATATGTATGAAATACTGGCTTTCGCTGGTTGTGCTGCTGGCGCTGCTCGTGCCAGGTGCATCGGCCGAGTTTTCAGAGGATTGGGCGTTGGTCGATGACTGCGAGTACCTGACCGCCGCGGAGTCCAGCGGCGTGATGATCGTGGGAACCGACTCCAGCGGAGATCTGCGGGACAAGTATGGCGCGTATACAGCAGCCAATGCGTTCGACTGCGACCCCACCACCACCTGGGCGGAGGATCGCTCCGGTCAGGGCGAGGGCGCGTGGTTGAAGGGCGAATGGGAGGTGCTGTCCGACCGCTGGTCGGTGATGGGCGTGATGCTCCGCTCCGGCTACCACAAATCCTCGGATGTCTTCAAAAAGAACAGCCGGCCCATGACGGTCGAGCTCGAGATCGCCAGCGGAGGAGCCTCGGCGGACTATCTGGTGACGCTGGAGGATCGGCTGAGCTGCCAGTATATCGTGTTTGACGCGCCCATCGCGATCGAGGGAAGCGTCAGTGCGAAGCTGACGGTGTGGGAGGTATACCTGGGCAGCAAGTATTCCGATACCTGCGTGAGCGAGTTCGACCTGCTGGTCAGCCCGGAGAAGGGCGACGAAATCTCCGGACAGCCCATCGGCGGGGATGCTGCGGGCTGGTTCCTCGAGGATGCCGGCGAAACGGAGGAAGAAGAATCGCTGTTTATCCTCTTCTATCGAATCAAAGGCGAGGACTACACCGGCTACAGCGCCGGAAACAGTGAGCGCAAAAACGCCTGCGGTTCCGTGGACGGCGTGGATGTCGGCATCAGTGCCATCTATACCATGCGGGATGAACAGACAGCCCGGTCGCTGCTTCAGGGAATCCTGAACGATTCCTGGGAGATTGACGATGGTTTAGAGGAGATTCAGCAGCTTCTGGACCGCGCTGTTTCGGTGCGACTGACCCAAAGTGAACTGTACGCCTCGGAAATATCCGGAAATTCGCCCCTGGACAACCCTCCGAGGAACGCCGACGAGTACTACCGGTTTGCGCTGGTGACCGCCGAAGGTGATACGGTGTCGCTGCTGGCCAACACCGGCTATGAGACCGACGGCGGCGAGTGGGCGGAGGCCGTGATCATCCCGTAGGGTGGTTTTGTCACAGATTGTCGGATTATTGGCGAAACTTGTTTGAGGGAATGTCTTTGCTTTTGCGGAAAAAATCCGGTATGCTGGGAGAAGATGAGCATAGCGGAGGTTTTTCTATGCGCTTTTTTGGCCGTATTGTCGCGCTTCTGTGCGCGTTTGCCATGATACTTGCCGCCTGCCCGGCATGGGCGGAGGAGGCCTATGTGGGCTCCCGTCCGTCGGCGGGCATCTATGTCACCCAGACGCGCAAGCACACCTGTACGCTGATCGCTGCGACGATGATGCTGCGCAACTACGCCGCGCTGAAGGGCAGCCCCTACGAGATGGTGGACGAGTGGTCTGTGGGCTTCTACGCCTGGACAAAGGGCTGGGGGCTCTCCCGGCACTTTGTGATCGGGCAGATCGAGGTGGCGCAGTCGACGGACATTCGAAGTGTCCGGGACAAGAAGCAATACCTGATCGATCGGCTGGAGGAGCATCCCGAGGGCATTGTGATCTACGACACCGGCGCGCCGCACGCCATCTATCTGTTCGGATATGACCGGGCGCGGGACATCTTCTACTGTGCGGACACCATTTCCAGCCGAGGCGGCCGCCCCATCCGCCTGGAGAACTCCGTCATCAACGGCGAGGGCCAGGAGGCCAAGATCAACACCATCGACAAGATCTGGTATGTGGCCGGAAGGCTCGCGCTGGAGGCATAGAAAAGGCGTTATGGATCGGAATATCCTGCTGAAGGCGTATGCGGCCATCGGGGCGCGCACGCCGATGTTCACCGATTGCGGCGCACTGTGCGGCGCGGTCTGCTGCCGCGCGGACGAGGACGGACAGGGCGGCGTGCACCTGTTCCCCGGGGAGTCGGCAATGCTCAGGAACTGCGACTGGGTGGACGCCGTGAAGCCCGGCAGCTTTGCGCCGATCATGACCTGCATCGGAAGCTGCGAGCGGGAGAAGCGTCCCCTCGGCTGCCGCATCTTCCCGCTGACGCCGGTGCGGGGCAGGTCCGGCAGATGGACCGTGCGGCTGGATGCCCGGGCCAGGGCCATGTGCCCGCTGGTCGGAAGCGGCATCGGCGGGCTGGATCCGGAGTTCGTGCGGGCGGTACGGGATGCGCTGCGCATCATCGCCGAAGACCCTGAGGGCGAAGCGTTCCTGGAGAAGTGGCTCCGCCTGGAAGAAGAGTACCGAAAACCCCTGTGGTGAGGAGGTATGCCCGTGACCCGCATCGAGCGCATTCAGGCCATGGAGGCTCTGCTGAACGAGACCGGCGACGCCGTGGAGGCGCTGGCCAACGCCCTGGAGGACTACGCTTCCATCCAGGCGAAGATTCATAGGCTGTCCAAATATTATGGCAGCGACCAGTGGTATGACGACCGCGC
Source organism: Clostridia bacterium (assembly GCA_017537105.1). Classification (GTDB taxonomy): domain Bacteria; phylum Bacillota; class Clostridia; order Christensenellales; family Aristaeellaceae; genus UBA2862. Next base: position 4,430 of record JAFWBZ010000023.1, read on the forward strand.
CGTGGACGACGCGGGCAAGCTGCCCGCCGACCTGAAGCGGGGCGTGCTCACCGAGGACCTGATCTACGACGTGCTGGTGGGCAATCGGGAAAACGCGATCCGGATGCTGGAGCTGGGCACGGAGATCCTGAAGCGCCTGTGAGCACGGATGCAATTTAATAAAAATTCACTTGCACAAACGCATGGCGGCGGGTATAATGGTACTCGCATGACGACGGAGAAATCGATTGTACGGGGCCTTCAGAGAGCGCGCACACGGCTGAGAGGCGCGCGGCAGACGGCAATCGGATCCGGCCTCCCGAGTGCGCAGGGGAACGCAGTTTTTGAAACCCTGCCGGGCGCTCCCGTTACAGGGCAGAGAGAAGATATGCTTGCATATCAAGCAAGGTGGTACCGCGAAGTTCCGGCTTCGCCCCTGCGGACGGGGTGAAGCCGTTTTTCTTTCGACAATTGATGCAGGAGGAAGATTCCATGAAGGTCAGAAATCTCGTTTCCAAGCGGTTCAAGGAGACCCCGGCGGACTGCCAGATCGCGTCCCAGGCGCTGATGATGCGCGGCGGCTACATCAAGCCCGTGGGCAACGGCATATTCACGCTGTTCCCCATCACCAAGCGCATCACCGCCAAGATCGAGAACATCATCCACCAGGAGATGAACCGCATCGACGGCCAGGAGGTGCTGTTCCCGGTGGCCATGCCCGCGGACATCTGGCGCAAGTCGGGCCGCTATGATTCCATCGGCTCGGAACTTCTGCGCTTCAAGGACCGCTCCGGCGCGGACATGGTGCTGGGCATGACGCATGAGGAGGCCAGCGTGCAGCTGATGACCGACGTGGCCGACTCCTACACCCAGTATCCCTTCATGATCTACCAGATCCAGACCAAGTTCCGCGACGAGCCCCGCTGCCGCGGCGGCCTGATCCGCGTACGTGAGTTCACCATGAAGGACGCCTATTCCTTCCATACCTCCCAGGAGGATCTGGAGAAGTACTACGCCCGCGCCTACGAGGCCTACAACCGCGTCTACGCCCGCTGCGGCGTGCCGGAGGTCGTGGCCGTGGCCAGCGACAGCGGCATGATGGGCGGCAAGGTCAGCCA
>JAFWBZ010000024.1 GCA_017537105.1 Clostridia bacterium
ACCATGAAAAAGCTCTTAATGATCATCAATCCCTACGCCGGAATGCGGCGCATCTATCGATATCTGCCGGATGTCCTCCGGCTTTTTCACGCGCATGACTATCGCTGCGAGACCTATGTGACCGGTTCCAGCGGCGATGCCACGCGCTTTCTCGCCTCCGGAGAGGTGGCAAAGCCCGATCTGATCGTCTGCGCCGGCGGTGACGGCACGCTGAACGAGACCATCGCGGGCATGCTGTCCACGGGGCTGGACTGCCCGCTGGGCTACATTCCCTGCGGAACCACCAACGACTACGCCTCCAGCATCGGCCTTTCGGGGGACGTGATGCAGGCCGCGACTGACATCATGGAGGGCGCGCCGCGCGATTTCGACATCGGCGAGTTCAACGGCCGGCACTTCGTCTACACGGCCACCTGCGGCGCTTTCGCCAAGGCGTCCTACACCACGCCCCAGGCGGCCAAGAACCCGCTGGGCCACGTGACCTACATCCTCGAGGGGGCCCGGGACCTGACCTCCATCAAGCCCATTCACCTCTACGTGGAGACCGACGAATACGACCTGGAGGACGAGTTCATCTTCTGCTCCATCACCAACTCCACTTCTGTGGGCGGCATTCTGAAGCTGGACACGAACCTCGTGGCGCTGAACGACGGCAAGTTCGAGGTGACGATGGTCAAGAACCCCACCACGCCCGCGCAGCTGAGCCGCATCCTCTACGGCCTGACCACGATGGACATCCCCAACGAGATGATCTACTTCTTTTCCACCTCCAGCTTGCGCATCACCTGCGGCGCGCCCATCGAGTGGACGCTGGACGGCGAGCGGGAGCCGGAGACGGAGAAGGTGGTGCTGCGGAACCTGCACGGCGTCGTGCGCATCGTCATCCCGAAGGGCGGCCAGGACAACCCCGTGCTGGTGCCGCGCGAGGTGGAGCCGGATCCGGACATTTCGCTGCGCGGAGGCACCGAATGAAGACGAACTATCAGCTCGAAATGGAGCGCGTCCTGGCCCGGATCGAGGCATCCGGCGCCAGGCCGCGCCTTTTGCTGCACAGCTGCTGCGCGCCCTGCTCCAGCGCGGTGCTGGAGCGGCTGACCCACTTCTTCGACATCACTGTGTTCTATTACAACCCCAACATCGCTCCGGCGGAGGAGTTCGAGCGCCGCGCGGCGGAGCAGATCCGGCTGGCCGAGGTGCTTCCGCACGAGGGACGGCTGGAGGTCCTACGGGGCGCATACGATCCCGAGGTCTTCTATGCAGCTTGCCGCGGACATGAGGACGACCCGGAGGGCGGCGAGCGCTGCGCCCGCTGCTTCCGGCTGCGGCTGGGGGAGACGGCCCGCATAGCGGCCCAGCGCGGCGACGATTTCTTTGCCACCACGCTGTCCATCAGCCCGCTCAAGGACGCCCAGCGGCTGAACGCCATCGGGCTGGAGCTGGCCCGGGAGGCAGGCGTGGACTGGCTGCCCGCCGATTTCAAAAAGAAGGACGGCTATCGGCGCTCCTGCGAGCTCTCCGCACAGTACGGCCTCTACCGGCAGGACTACTGCGGCTGCGTCTTTTCCCGCCGCCGGGACTTCCGGCCGCCGGGAAGGGAGCAATAATTGTCACCCTGTTTACAAAAGTGAGTTGACAAACGAACCTCCGCGTGCTACGTTGAATGCGAAGCATGCGGAGGTTGTTTTATGTCTACGAAGAGCGATCTGCTGCGGGCACTGATGGAGTGCGACGAGGCGATTTCCGGCGAGCGGCTGGCCCGGCGGCTCGGCGTGACCCGCAACGCGGTGTGGAAGGCCATGGGGCAGCTCCGGGAGGAGGGCTACGGGATCGAGGCCGTGACGAACCGGGGCTACCGGCTGGTCTCCGCGCCGGACCGGGTGACGGAGGCGGAGATCCTGCGGAGCCTGGCGACGCAGACCCTGGGCCGCCGCATGGAGGTCCATGCGCAGCTGGATTCCACCAACAACCGGGCCAAGCGCCTGGCCGCCCAGGGCGCGCCCCACGGGACCCTGATCTGCGCGGATTCGCAGACCGCGGGCCGGGGCCGTTTTGGCCGGACATTCTTCTCCCCGGAGCATTCCGGCGTCTACGTCAGCTACATCCTGCGGCCCCGCCTGCCCGCGGAGCGGGCGGTGATGATCACCTCCATGGCGGCGGTGGCGGTGGCGCGGGCCATCGAGGCGCTGGCCGACGTGGACGTGAAGATCAAGTGGGTCAACGACCTGTACATCGGTGGCCGGAAGGTCTGCGGCATCCTCTGCGAGGCCAGCATGGACTTCGAGAGCGGCCAGCTGGAATACGTGGTGCTGGGCATCGGCGTCAACGTGGCCCGAATGGACTTTCCGGAGGATCTCGCGGGGATCGCCACCTCCGTGGGCAACGAGTGCGACCGGGCCGTCTCCCGGAGCCGGCTGATCGCCGAGATCTCCAACCAGCTGGAGGCGCTCTACGGGCAGCTGGAGACCGGGGAATTCATGGCGGAGAACCGGGCCCGCTCCATCGTGATCGGCCGCGACGTCACGGTGCTGCGCGGCGGCGAGCAATTTGAGGCGCACGCGGTGGACATCGACGCGCAGGGGCGGCTGGTGATTCGCACGGCATCCGGGCTGTCCCGGGTGGGAGCGGGGGAGGTCAGCCTGAAGCTGACGCCGCCGGAGCGGGACGACGAGGGCCGTGCCAGCGGCACAAGTGCGGAAAAATGAGGGATGAGACATGAGCGAACGAACGAAAAAAATGACGACGATCGCGGTGATGGCCGCGCTGATCTGCGTCGCGGGGCCGTTGAGCGTGCCCGTGGGGCCGATTCCGATCTCCCTGGCGACCTTCGCGGTGTACCTGGCCGGGGCTGTGCTGGGCTGGAAGCGGGGGACCGCCGCGGTGGCGATCTACCTGCTGATCGGCCTGGTGGGCGTGCCGGTGTTCTCCGGCTTTTCCGGGGGACTGCAAAAGCTGGCCGGCGTGACCGGCGGCTATCTGGTGGGCTACCTGCCCTGCGCGCTGATCACGGGACATGGCGCGGGGGATCTCCGCCGGCCGGCGCCGGAGCGCCGATGGCAGCTGCCGCTGTGCATGGTGCTGGGCACCGCAGCGCTGTATGCCATCGGCACGGCCTGGTTCATGTTCCAGACGAAAAACGGCCTCGCGGCGTCGATGGGCATGTGCGTGCTGCCGTTCCTGCCGGGAGACGCGGTGAAGATCGTTGCCGCCACGCTGATCTCCGCGCCGGTGCGCAGAGCCCTGGCCCACTGATTGCACAGTCAAAGGATCAATAAAAGGCCCCTCGGATGCAGATGCTCCGAGGGGCATATTCTGTTTTCCACTCACTTGGAGCGGACGTTCTCGTCCGCCAGGAAGAACAGGGCCAGCGTGCCCGGGCCCACGTGGGCGCCGGTGACGGGCTCGTACATCACGGTCAGGATCTCCTTCGGCGGGTGGTTGCGCCGCAGGAGGTCCGCCAGGAACGCCGCATCCTTTTCGCAGTCTGCGTGGGCGATGCCGACGATCTGGCTGCCCGCGTCCACGACCTGCTCGTCGTACCGCCGGGCAAGGGCCTCGATGGCCTTCCTGCGGCCGCGTGCCTTGGCGTAGGTGACGATCTCGCCGCGCTCATTGCCCTTCAGCAGGGGCTTGATCTGGAGCATGGTGCCCACCAGCGCCACCGCGCCGGAGACGCGCCCGGTCTTCTTCAGGAACATCAGGTCGTCCACCATGAAGATCTGACACATGCGGTGGCGCAGGGCCAGCAGCCGCTTCGCCGCCTCGGACAGGTCCATGCCGCTGTCGCGGTATTCGATGGCCTTCAGCACCAGGATGCCCTCGCCCAGGGACGCGCCCAGCGTGTCCACCAGGCGAAACTGCCGCTCGGGATACTGTTCCCGCAGCTGCGCCATGGCCATCTGCGCCGAGTGGAAGGACCCGCTGATGCCGGAGGACATGCCGACGAACAGGATATCCTGTCCGGCGGCCAGCAGCGGCTCGAAGCAGTCGATGTAGGCCTGGGGGTTGATCTGGGAGGTGGTGACGCCGACGCCGCCCCGCATGGCGTTGTAGTAGAAGCTTCCGTCAAAGGCCTCCGTGTCCAGACAGGCCTGCTCGGCGGTGCCGTTGATCGTGTAGTGGAAGGGGATCGCGGGAATACCGTGCGCCGCAAGGACGGGCGTGGGCAGGTTGGCCGAGGTATCGGTGACGATGGCATAGCACATGGGCTTCATTCCTCACAGGACGTAGATGATGATGCAAAGAAACTGCAGAAGGCTTCCGATGACCGTGAACACGTGGAAGGCGGAGTGCATGTAGCGACGCTTTTTGCCCAGACCGTAGAGCACCGCGCCCAGAGTGTAGGCGATGCCGCCGGAGAGCAGCAGCGCGAATCCCCTGGGGCCAAGGACCCGGTATACCAGGTCGATCCGGATGAGGATGCACCAGCCCATCAGGATGTAGCAGATCATGGAAAAGCGGCTGTACTTCTTCAGGTCGATGGCCGTGAGCGTGATGGCCAGCGCCGCCAGTCCCCAGACCACGCCGAACAGCGTCCAGCCCCAGCCCGGGGAGACGGGCCGGATGGCGCAGAGCGTGACCGGCATGTAGCTGCCCGCGATCAAGAAGTAGATCGTGCAGTGGTCGATCACCTGGAGCACCTTCTTGCCCAGCAGGTTCGGCGAGAGGCCGTGATACACGCTGGAGACGGCGTACAGTACCAGCATGGAGAAGGCGTAGATGCTGCCGCTGACCACGGCGAAGGCGCTGTGGTGGCGGGCGCCGACGATGGGGCAGAGCACGCAGGCGAGTATGCCCAGCGCGCCGCCCACGATGTGGGTGACCATATTCGTGATTTCCTCGCCGCGGGTGTAGTTTGGCAGCTCCCGGGAGGACAGGGGAATGCGATGCATGAAGCCATCACCTCTTATACAGGAAATTGGATATAACAAAACCATGTAATGTAGTTTTCAATACTATATTACATGGTTTCTAATGATTTGTCAATAGGCAAATCCGACACAGCTTTAAATGGATGTTAACTCTGGAAGAACCGATCGACCATCAGACGCGGTAGGTGTCCGGGGCAGCGGTGGGCGTCTCCATGGGCCGGGGATCGAAGGCGTCGGGCAGGTCCTCCGGCACATCGCCGAAGGGGTTTTCCTCGGGGGTCTGGCTCACGGGGATCGTGAAGCGGAAGGGCGCGTTCTGGATCTCGAAGGGCACCAGCGGCGTTCCGGTGTCGGGGTCCATGGCGGCCAGCGACGCGGAGAGCGTACCGGCGTAGGTACGGCTGGACTCGGTGGCGGATACGGTGTCGAAGGTCATGGTATAGGTGGAATTGTCCGGATAGATCTTTCCGTCCGACTGTCCCGCGAAGAAGTACTGCTCCTTTTCCTTGCTGGACAGGATCAGCACGACGGAGCAGTCCGGGTCGTGCTGCAGGGCGTACTCCGGCGTCAGTGTGGAGCCGGACTGCACGGTGTCCGGGAAGATCATGTAGAGCTCATACAGGTACTCGGAATTCGCGGAGTAGGCGTAGAAAGAAGCCTGGACCGTGCCGTCCATGATGGAGGAAAACTCCGTGGAGGCGTCGAAGGACAGCGGGGTCGCACTGCCGTCGATGACGATCTCGATGGCATTGGCGCTGCCTTCGGCGGCGGCGTGATTGCCCTCGGGCAGCTGTTCAAACGGATCTCCCTCCGCCATGGCCGCGAGCATCGCTGCGCTCATCAGCAGGCAGAGCAGGAGGACAAGAACTCTCTTCATGATATTGTTGCTCCTTTATATCTCGGCTTCGAAGCGACGCGCCGGAGATACAGGCATCGCTTCGACAATTTTCTTACTGATTCATTGTAGTCCTTTGGCAGCGCATTGTCAAGAAAATGGGGTGGGATGCGGTTGATTTTACGAAGGATAAATGAATGAAAATGAATGATAGAATGGGCGCGGCTGCGGCGGGCCGAGGGGACGATGACTGGAATCGTGCGCGGCGCACAGCCATAGCCGCCCGCTGCGTTTCGACAGAAAGAGCAGGACTCGCGAAAAAAGACTTCGGTATGTTTATGTGTGACATACCGAAGTCTGTGTTCTGCCGCGCCTTGCGGCTACCGGTCCTTTTCCGAGCCGATGAAGATGGTCTCCCCGTAGCCGATCAGGCCGGAGATGTTGTCCCGGATGGCCCGGGGGAACAGGTTGCGGCGCTGGATTTCACGGATGTCGATCCACTCGAGGCCGATCTGGAAGCGGTCGGTCTCCGTGGGGGCCTTCTTGGGCTCCGGGCCCAGCTTGCAGAGGAAGATGAAGTAGATCTTGTGGGCGTTGGAGTCGTGCCGGCCCACGCTGATGCGCTCGTAGATGCCGGAGAGCCGAAGCGGCACGACCGTGTAGCCGGTCTCCTCCAGCAGCTCGCGTTTCACGGTCTCGTTCAGCATCTCGCCGGTGTGCTGACCGCCGCCGGGCAGCGCGTAGTACTCTCCGAACTTGGAGATGCATCGGTTGACCAGGATCTTGCCATCGTTGACCACGATGGCCTTTGCGGAGTTGCGTACAGGCAAGGTTTCACACCCTCTCGTCATCGGAATCTGTCGACTACCGGCGCCGGGGAGGCGCGCATCGCGCGGGCATCCCGCGGTCCGGAGAGCAGCATATTGACATCATTATACGATGAATTTGCGCTTTTTTCAATACGTGGGCGCAGCGTTTTCCGGATTCTTCCACATTCCGCTGCAAGCCGGGCGCGCGTTTTGCCGATCTTGACGATTTACACCATTTTCAATGTAAAATATGGTAAAAATAGTATGAATTTGACGTTGTTTCGTTGAATGTTTCGGCGGAGAATGATACAATAGAAGGGAACCAGGCCCCTGCGCCTGAAATAGAAACAAACTGTACAGGGAGGATGCTTATGGCTGTTGCTGTTATCATGCCCAGGCAGGGCAACACCGTCGAGAGCTGTATCATTACCGAGTGGAAAAAGAAAGTCGGCGATCCCGTCGCCGTCGGAGACATCCTGTTTGCCTACGAGACCGACAAGGCCGCGTTCGAGTGCGAGGCGGAGGTCGCCGGCACCCTGTTGAAAGTTCTGTATGAGGAGGGCGACGACGTGCCCTGCCTCGAAAACGTCTGCGTCATCGGCAATCCCGGCGAAAATCCGGATGCCGTTCTGGGCGGCTCTGCGGCCCCCGCAGCGGCGCCTGCCGCGGCTCCTGCTGCTGCGCCCGCTGCGCCTGCCGCGCCCGTTTCGCTGGATCCCGGCGAGTGCACGCCGGTGATCATGCCCCGCCAGGGCAACACGGTGGAGAGCTGCGTCATCACCGAGTGGCACAAGGCCGTGGGCGACGCCGTGGCCGTGGGCGACATCCTGTTCTCCTACGAGACGGACAAGGCTGCGTTCGACTGCGAGGCCGAGGTGCCCGGCACGCTGCTGGCGATCTTCGCCGAGGAGGGCGACGAC
>JAFWBZ010000295.1 GCA_017537105.1 Clostridia bacterium
GGAAGGTCTCCTTGCCCTCGGGGTGGGGGATGAAGATCCTGACGTCGCCGATCCGCTCCGCGATGGCGTTGGGATTCGTGATGACGACCTCGCGGGCCTTCTCCCGCCCCAGGTAGGAGAACTCCTCAAGCATGTCGTTGGTGGTGCGGAAGTACAGCGGGGGCTGGTGATCCGCGTCCTCGAAGCCCTTGGAGGCCAGCAGGATCGTGCGGTAGATGCCGTCCGTGGGGTTCATGAAGTGGACGTCGCCGGTGGCGCACACGGGCATGCCCAGCGTGTCGCCCAGGCGCACGATCTTCCGGTTCAGCTCCCGCAGGCCGTCGTCGTCCGCCACGGTGCCCTCGCGCTTCAAAAACTCGTTGTTGCCGATGGGCTGGATTTCCAGGTAATCGTAGAAGGAAGCGATCTTCCGAAGCTCCCGGTCGTCCCGGCCGTCCAGTACCGCGCGAAACAGCTCGCCCGCCTCGCAGGCGCTGCCCACGATCAGTCCCTCGCGATACTTTTGGATGAGGCTGCGGGGAATGCGCGGCGTGCGGTGGAAGTAGTTCAGATGGCCCTCGCTGACCAGCCGATACAGGTGGGCCATGCCCTCCTGGGTCGCCGCCAGCAGGATGATGTGGTAGCTTTGCTTGCCGGGATCGGTGGGGAAGCAGGTGTTCAACGCGTCCAGCGTGGCTACGCCCTTTTCAGCGACGACCTCGTGGAGCACCTTCAGCAGCATCAGCCCCGTGGCGCGGGCGTCGTGCACCGCGCGGTGGGCGTTGGTGAGGGAGATGCCCAGCTGCTTGCACATCACGCCGAGCTTGTGGCTCTTCTGCCGGGGATACTGGTTTCGCACCAGCGCCAGCGTGTCCACGATGGTGAAATCGAAGGGAATGCCCGCCGCCTGGAAGGCGCGGCGGAAGAAGGCCATGTCGAAGCTGGCGTTGTGCGCCACCAGCACCGCGCCCTCGCAGAACTCCGCGAACTCCGGCAGGACATCTTGCAGCGCGCGCTTATCCCGCAGCATAGCCGTGGTGATGCCGGTGATCTCCACCACCTTGTCCGGCACATTGCGCCCGGGGTTGATGAGCTCGGAGAACTCCGCGACCTCGACGCCGTTTTCGATGCGCACCGCGCCGATTTCGATGATCTCGTCCGCGTGGGTGTTCAGGCCCGTGGTCTCCACGTCCAGCACCACATAGGTGCAGCCCTCCAGGGATTGTCCACGACCGTTCTCCACGATGCCCGCGTCGTCGTCGATCAAATAGCCCTCGCAGCCGGGGATCAGCTTGATGCCCGCCTTCCTGGCGGCGCCGAAGGCCTCCGGGAAGGCCTGCACCACGCCGTGATCGGTGATGGCGATGGCCTTGTGGCCCCAGGCCGCCGCCTGCTTGATCAGCGCGGTGGCGGTGACGCAGGCGTCCATGGTGCTGTAAGTGGTGTGGCAGTGCAGCTCCACGCGCTTTTCCGGGCTCATGTCCGCGCGCACGGGCTTCTCCGCGGCCATCAGGTCGTTGACCATCAGCACCATCTCGTGCTTGAAGTCGTCGTACCGATAGCTGCCCCGGGCCTTGACCCAGCTGCCGGGCTTCAGCGCCGCGGAGAGCGCGTCCGCCTGGGCCTGCACGCCGCCGGACGTCTCCCGGCTGTTCCTGCCACCCAGGAAGAGCTTGCAGTTGACCGAGCCCAGGGAGTCCGTCATCGAAAAGGTGACGATCTTGGTGGTCCCGGTCTTGGTATCCTTCATGTCCAAGGCGGTGACCTCGCCGACCACAGTCAGGCGGCCGATGTCCTCGGTGATCTCGTTCATCGGAACGGCGGGGTCGTGGATGTTCTTTCCAATCAGGGCGTCGGAGGGCGCGGCCCGGTGCGCCGCGCTCTTTTCGCTGGGAAGGGACTCCGCCAGCAGCGCCTCCGCCCGCTGGCGCTCCTCGGCGATGCGCTGGATGCGCTTTTCCTCGTCTCCCGTGACCAGTATGCGCGCCGTGGCCCGGATGCCGAACAGGTCATACAGCTTCTCGGCCAGGATTCGATCCACCTTGCGCGCCTTCAGGAAGGCGGCGCCCTCCTCGGAGGAGACGCACACGGTCAACACGCCGTCCTCCAGCTTCCAGCCCTTGCCGTTCCAGTCGATGAAGTGCATGCAGCCGGGGCTCTCGTGCTTGACCAGCGTTTTCATCAGCGAGGACGCGATGGAGATGTCCTCCAGCACCCTGTCGCGCAGGGCCGGATACTCAAAACAGACCTTGACGCGCACGGCGGGAAAGGCGGAGGCCATCAGGCGCTCCACCCGCGCATACTGGGCATCGCTGAGAATCGCGTCGCTGCGGAAGCGCACGCGCATCTCCCCGGTTTTCTGGGAGATGCGCACCCGGGACAGGACGAGGCTGTCCGCCAGCGCGCCGTCCTCCCGCGCGATCAGGTCCTTCCAGAGTTCAGACATGGGCGTTCCTTTCCCCGTTGGGTATGTTGTACAAGGTACAGTTCCCGCTATCGTTCGTTGACGGTCTTTCCGGTCACGTGCTCCGGGATCAGCGCGAACACCAGCGTGCCCGGGCCCGAGTGGGCGACTTCGTCCTCGATGTAGCGCTCGTCCTGCGTGAACTTGCGGCTCAGCCGCCGGCTGATCTCCATGGCGCGGTCGTGGTCCTCCACAAACTGCACGCGCCCGAAGACGATCACCGAACGGAAGCGGAGCCACCAGCCGTCCTCGACGGGCGTTCCCGCGTCCATCACGCAGAGGGACGCCTTCGCATCCCGGCGCAGGGCGTCGATCTTGTGGCCCAGCCTGCCGCCGTGAAAGTAGATGCGGCCGTCCTCGTCGTTGTAGAAGTGGTTGATGGGCATGCCATAGGGGTAGCCGTCGTCGCCATGGACGCTCAGCACGCCCCGGGGCTCGCGTCGCAGCAGCTCGAGGCATTCCTCCCGGGAGAGGGCCTGCCTGCTGCGCATCATTTCTCGAAACATGGATCGCAGCCTCCTTCCGATTCGTCCTTCAGCCGTCCATAGACCGCGCAGTCCCTCCAGGCGCCGTCGTGCCAGGTGTGCCGCCGAAGCAGCCCCTCCTGCACGAAGCCGCACTTTTCCAGCACGCGCCGGGACGCGAGGTTTTCCGCCAGTGCGGACGCGGAGACGCGCGCGGCGCCGCGGGCAAAGATGCAGTCGAGGGCCGCCCCGACGGCCTCCGCGGCATAGCCCTGGTTCCAACGGTCGCGTTGGATGAAGAAGCCCAGCCCATAGTGCCCGTCGTCGGGATCGCCGTCGATCAGGTGGAGGCCGACAGAGCCCACCAGCGCGCCGTTCACGTCGCACACGGCGAGGTTGTACCGCAGGCGGGGGTACGCGGCGCCATCCCGCAGGCAGCCCTCCAGGTAGCGTGCGGTCTCCTCCTGCGTTTCGTGGCGCAGGGAGGGGAGGTAGTATGTCAGCGCGGGGTCTGAGAGCATGGCGCGCAGCGGCTTAAGATCCTCCAGGCGGTGCTCCCGAAGCCACAGCCGGTTCGTTCGCAGGGAGATCACTGCGCCGCGAGCCTCCGGATCTCGCGGATCAGCACGGCGGCCAGGTCGCCCTGCACCGGCCGGGGCGCCTGATCCTTCACGAACAGCACGCCCTTGCCGCCGCCGCCCCCGGCGACGCCGAGATCGGCCTCCCGGGCCTCTCCGGGGCCGTTGACCACGCAGCCCATCACGGCCACCTTCAGCGGGCGGGTGATGTCCGCGCACTCGGCGCGCACACGGCGGGCGATGCCCTCCACGTCGATGCCGGTGCGCCCGCAGGTGGGGTAGGAGATGATCTCGATGCCGTCGCGGCGCAAGCCACAGGCCCGCAGGATCGAAAGCCCCGCGGGCACCTCCTGCACGGGGTCGCCGGACAGGGACACGCGGATGGTGTCACCGATGCCGTCCAGCAGCAGCGCCCCGATGCCCACCGCGCTCTTCACGATGCCCACGTCCGCAGTGCCGGACTCGGTCACACCGATGTGCTGGGGATAGCTGGTGCGGGCGTGCGCCAGGCGGCAGGCGGCCACCATCTTGCGCACGTCCGTGGCCTTGAAGGACAGCACGATGTCCTCAAAGCCGACGCGCTCCAGCATGCGCGCGTGGTTCAGGCCGCTCTCCACCATGCCCTCCGGGGTGACGCCGCCGTATTTGGCGAGGATGTCCTTTTCGATGGAGCCGGAATTGACGCCGATGCGGACCGGTACGTGATGGGCTTTGAGGCAGTCAGCGACCTGCTGCACGTGCGCCTCGCCGCCGATGTTGCCGGGGTTGATGCGCACCTTGGCGATGCCGTTTTCCACGGATTTGATGGCGAGTCGGTGGTCGAAGTGTATGTCGGCCACCAGCGGCACGGGGGAGCCGTCCACCAGCGCGCGCACCGCCTCGGCGCAGGCGTCGTCGTAGACGGAGACGCGCACGATGTCCGCGCCGGCTGCGGCCATCGCGCGGATCTGCGCGAGCGTGACCTCGACGTCGCGGGTGTCGGTGTTGGTCATGGTCTGTACGGTGACGGGCTCGCCGCCGCCGATGGCGACGCTGCCCGCGCAGACGCGGCGTGTGCGCATGGCACTGCCTCCTTTGTCGGGGTTCATTTCGCGTAAAAGGGCTCCAGGTCTTCGAGGCGGAGCAGCATCGGCGCGCCGCCCTTGCCCGCGCCGGTGTCGATGTCGATCCAGGTGGGCATGCAGAGCATGCGGCCCGAGGTGCCGTGCAGCTTCGTGGTGGGCGTGTGGCCGAATACGGTCAGCATGTCGTCGAAGTAGCGCTCCTTGCGGCTCGGGCGGTGGATCAGCAGCTCGTCGGAGGTGTAGACGCTCAGCGGTTTCCGCGGGCGGAAATTGCCCAGGCCGGAGTGCACCAGCACAAAGTTCCTTCCTCCGGCGGAGGCAGTCTCGTAGAGCGGAAGGTCCATCAGCGCGCTCAGCAGTGCGTTCAGGCGCTCCGGCGATTCCTGCCGCAGCGCGAACAGCGACTTCAGGGTCGGCCTGCCGCCGTGGGCCATCCACTCCTGCAGCAGCGCCCTCCGGGCGGGCGTCATCTCCTTCCGGGCGGGCAGGCGGTCCGCCTTGAAGAGGGAGGCGCAGGAGAGCAGCATGTCCTCGTGGTTGCCGAGAATCAGCTGCACGTTCGGTTGATCCAGCATCCACAAAAGCGTCGAAACGCCGCCGTCGCCGTTTCGGTCGATGACGTCGCCCAGCACGTAGAGCGTGTCGCCGTTGCAGAAGCCGGCGCGGTGCAGCAGGTCCAGGAATGCCTCCAGCGGGTAGCCGTGCAGGTCTGCCGTCGCGTAGTTCATGACATCCGTCCTTGCTGTGGTGAAGTGTGTGGAGGTTCGGCGCGGGCGCTCACATCAGCCCCTTGACCCCGCCGCCGGTGACCAGGCGAAAGATGTCGTGGAAGGTGAGCAATATGAACAGCCCGAAGACCAGGGCCAGCCCGATGCCGTGCACCATGCCCTCCTTCTCGGGCGGGATGGGCTTGCGCCGAACGGCCTCCACGATCAGGAATACCAGGCGTCCGCCGTCCAGCGCCGGGAGGGGGAGCAGGTTCACGATGCCCAGGTTCAGCGAGATGATGAAGATCAGCCACAGCACCTCGTAGAGGCCGTCTCGCGCCAGCTCGCTGACCACCGCGATGATGCCCACCGTGCCGGTGACCTCCTTCAGGCCTTCGCCGTGGAAGAACAGCCCGCGCAGGGCGTTCAGCATGGACTGCGTGGTGGTGACCATGTATCCGCCCGCGTACCGCAGGGATTCCCCGAGGGTGAACGTGCGCCCGGAGAAGGAGATGCCGATCTGGCCGTGGGACGCGCCGGTCTCTTCGTCCAGCACCGCCACAGTTTTCAGCTCGAGGTCGATGCGCTCGCCGTTGCGCTCGATGACCATGCGCACCGGACTGCCGGGCTCCGTGGCCTTGATGGCTGACACCATGCGGTTCACGCCTGCGCCGTCGTTGGAGATCTCCACGCCCTCCACCTCGACGATCCGATCGCCGGGCAGCATCCCGGCCTCCTGGGCGGGCATGCCGTCAAAGACCTGGTCGATCACAGGGAAGGTCTCCGCCAGCATGAAGCCGTTCAGCATCACCGCGCAGGCCACAAAGGCCAGCACGAAGTTCATGAAGGGTCCCGCGAGCACGGTCAGAAAGTGCTTCCAGACGGGCTGGTTGTTCATGGCGCGAGGATCGTCGTTGCGCTCGTCCTCGCCCACGAAGGCGCAGTAACCGCCCAGCGGCACCGCGCGCAGGGAATACTGGATGCCCTTGCGCTTCCAGCCGATCAACCGGGGGCCGAAGCCTACGGAGAACTCCACGATGCCGATGCCACAGAGCCGTCCCACCAGATAGTGGCCGAACTCGTGCACCGTGATGATGAGCCCGAGGATCACGATGGCGAGCAGGATATAGAGAATGTTGGTGATCATGTGCACCTCCGAATTGCATTTTCCGCGGCGGAGCGCGCCGCAGCATCCGCCGCGTATACGTCGGCGATGCTGCGGATCTCCGCGCGCGGCACGGACTCCAGCGCCCGCCCGATGACCTCCGGGATGTGCCCAAAGGGAATCTGCTCCCGCAGGAACGCGCCCACGGCGGCCTCGTTCGCGCCGTTCAGCACCACGGGGGCGTTGCCGCCCGCCTTCAGCGACGCGATGGCCATCTTCAGCGCAGGGAAGCGTTCGAAGTCCGGCGCGAGGAAGTCCAGGTGCCCCAGCGCGAAGAAGTCCAGCGGACGCGCGTCGTAGGGCAGGCGCTCCGGCCAGCCCATGGCGTAGCCGATGGGGCCGCGCATGTCCGGCATGCCCGTCTGGGCCAGCACCGCACCGTCCTCGAACTCGATCATCGAGTGGACGACGCTCTGCGGGTGGACGACCACGTCGATGCGATCCGCGGGCATGCCGAACAGGTGATGGGCTTCGATGATCTCGAGCCCCTTGTTCACCATGCTGGCGCAGTCCACGGTGATCTTGCCGCCCATGGTCCAGGTGGGATGAGCCAGCACGTCGCGGACGGTGGCGCGGTACATGTCCTCCCGCCGCCAGTCCCGCAGCGCGCCGCCGGAGGCGGTCAGCAGCAGGCGGCGGACGGGATTTCCCTGGCGCGCCTGCAGGCACTGGAAGATGGCGGAGTGTTCGCTGTCCACCGGCAGCAGGGGCACGTTCCGCTCGGCTGCCTTCTGCATTACCAGCGTTCCGCCGGTGACCAGCGCCTCCTTGTTGGCCAGCAGCACGCGCTGGCACACGTCCAGCGCAGCCCAGACTGCGTCCAGCCCGGCGATACCCACGATGGCGCACAGCGCGTCCTGGGCGCCGGAGGCGCAAAGCGCCCGCACGCTGGAGTCTGCCCCGAAAAACCATTCGCAAAACCGGACGTCGTCCGGCAGTGTCTCCGGCTCGAGGTTCAGCGCAGCACACCTCGGGCGAAATTTGCGCACGAGGTCAAACAGCTTTTCGGAGGATCGGTGCGCCGTCAGGCAGACAGCGCTGAATCGATCGGGATAGCGCGACACGATGTCCAGCGCCTGCGTCCCGATCGATCCCGTCGCGCCAAGTATGGCGATTGTTCTCTTTTGCATAGGTCTATGATACAGCTTTCATGTGAAGTGGGTATGAATGATGATTTGCAAAACGGCAAATTCTTTTTGGACGCGCCCTGTTCAGAGAATGGAGTTTCCGATCACAGCCCCGCGATCTTGAAGAACACGTAGCACGCCACGCCGCAGAACAGTATGCCGTCCATACGGTCCAGCATGCCGCCGTGGCCCGGGAAGATGGCGCCGAAGTCCTTGATGCCGCAGTGCCGCTTGACCAGCGAGGCCACAAGGTCGCCGATCTGAGAGAGCGCTCCGGCCACGAGGCCCAGTATGCCGAAGGACCAAAGCGGGGGATAGTGGGAGCCGGCGAGGTCGGCGGCGATGGAGGGCACGGCGGGCGCGAGCCGGAAGGCCAGCCACGGCACCAGCATGGCGAAGAGCACGCTGGAGACGAGGCCCGCGATGGAACCCTCCCAGCTCTTCTTCGGGCTGATCTCCGGCGCCAGGCGGTGCCGGCCGAACTTGATGCCGACGAACAGCGCGAAGGTGTCGTTGACCGACGCGATGAAGAATGCGAGCACCAGCGCCATCGTGGAGGCCAGGCGGGTATCGAGATCCTGCAGCGTGATGATCAGCGAGAAGAAGAGCCCGGGATAGAGCATCGGAAACACCGTGGCCATCATGCTGTCAAAGGCCACCTTGCCCTTCAGGATGATGACCGTAAACGCCAGCAGAAGCCCGACCACCAGCGCGAACATCGCCGGGCTGATGGAGCGGAACAGCGCACTCTCGTTCAGATTGGCGTAGTATGCCTGAGCGAGTACCGCCAGCACGCAGTAGACGTAGCCCGCCCAGCGTACCGGATCGTAGCCGATCCTTCGGAAGGCGCGGTACATTTCGCTGACGCTCATCAGCATGCTGATCAGCAGCAAACCGCGCAGCGGCCAGCCCTGCAGCCAGATGCTGAGGCCCATGACGATGATCAGTATTGCCGCGGTGAATACGCGCTTAATCAAGCCTCTTCCTCCTCGCCTGCGGCCTCGTGCACGCCGCCGAAGCGGCGGTCGCGGTCCGCGTAGATCTGTAGGCACTTCATGTAGCGGGCGCAGTCAAAGTCCGGCCAGTGGATGGAATCGAACACGAATTCCGCGTAGGCGGTTTGCCAGGGCAGGAAGTTGGAGAGCCGCTGTTCGCCGCTGGTGCGGATCAGCAGGTCCACGTCCGGGGAATCCGCGGTGTAGAGCTGCTGCGCGAAGATCTGCTCGTCGATGGCCTCCGGCTCGAGCTCGCCCGCCTTGACCTTCTCCGCCAGCAGGCGTGCCGCACGGGTCAGCTCGGCGCGGCCGCCGTAGTTGAGCGCGATGTTGAGCTTGAGCCCCGTGTTGTCCCGGGTGCGCTCCATGGCGTTGGTGACGGCCTCGCGCTGGGGCTCCGGCAGACCGTCGATGTCGCCGAGGATCGTGATGCGCACGTTCTTCTCGTCCAGCTCGTCGATCTCCGAATTGAAGTACTTGAGCAGCAACGCCATCAGCGCGTTGACCTCTTCCTTGGAACGCGCCCAGTTTTCTGTGGAGAAGGCATACAGGCTCAGCGCCTCGATGCCCCAATCGTCGCTGGCGCGAATGATGTCGCGCAGCGCCCCGGTGCCGGAGGCATGCCCGGCAGAGCGGGGAAGGCCCCGGCTCTGGGCCCAGCGACCGTTGCCGTCCATGATGATGGCCACGTGCCTGGGCAGGCGGCTCGGGGGCAGCGCCAGCGCCGGCGAGGCGATGGCCTGGGCGGCGGACACGGAGACCGTGATGTACTGCGGCGGCCGGTGGAAGGCGCCGTTCAGCAGCTTTGTGAGCTTTTCAAGGAAC
>JAFWBZ010000296.1 GCA_017537105.1 Clostridia bacterium
GGAGCGCGCGGCGCTGCGCGCGCTCTCGCTGTCCGGGGAACGGGAGCCCTGACCCCTCCGGAAGGCGAGGAGGAATGCAATATAGCGAAGCACCGGAGAGGTCGATCTGCTCTCAGCTGAAAGAAGGAAAAGAGGAGTTCCCTTTTTTTCGCGAAGAATCCGTTGATTTGTCCCTGTCGACGGCCTGCAATTCAACGGGGGGCGGCCGATGGCCGTCCCCCGTTGGATTTGGGATGGGTTGCAGTGCTTTTGCCTTACGCGGCCTCGCCGTCAAATGCGAGGTTCGCGAGAATCCTGCCGATGGTCTCGACATCCAGGTCGTCGCCATAGGGGAACAGGCTGATGTAGACGTCCTCCGCCTCGAGGGAGTAGCGGCGATAGCCGTCCTCCTCCTGCTCGATCAGCACCGCGCCTTCGATGGCCTCCACGCTGCCGTCGTCGCCGAGGATGTAGCGGGTCATCGTGCCGAGATCGTTGCTGCCGAAGGAGACGTAGAGCGAATTCCCGCTGGCCGCATTGGCGATGTCGAAGTCCACGATGTCATACTGGGTGTCCACGTCGGTGCTGACGATTTTGTAGCCCTCGGGCAGCCAGCCGAACCGGGGCGTGCCGAAGGCCAGCTCGCCGTCGTCGTAGGGTTCCGCGCTGCGGGCCGCGGCGTCATCGGCATCGTCCCCGTCGTCCTCGTCATCCCCGTCCAGGCCCGCGTCCGGCGCCTGCACGTCCTCCGAGGCCATGCCGCCCGAAACCGCGCCGATCATGTCGATCAGCTCGCGCACGCTGGGCTCCGCGGAGAGCTTCATCACGTCTCCGATCGCGCCGTTCTGCACCGCGGTGAAATCCACATCGCCGACGGATACGGCGTTTTCCGCGTCCGCATTCGCCTCGAAGGGCGCGCTGGAGACGTCCGCGTTGAAGGCGATTTCATAGGTGTCGTCCTCGTTGTAGGCATAGATGTTGATCCTGTTTTCGCAGTTGCCGTCGCCGTGGTCGAGGCCCTCCAGGGTGAAGTTGACGCTGGCCTCGTCCTTGACGTCCACGCTCCAGCTCACGCCGTAGGTCCTGCCGTCCTCAGAGGGCTCCACGTAGAAGTCGAACCCCACGTAGGCGTCGTCCGCGTCCTCCTCTTCGCCGTCCGCGTCGCTGTCGATGCCGTCCTTGTCGATGACCTCGACCTCGCCCTCCACGAGCTCAGACAGGGTCTCAGCCATCTCGTCGGCCTCTTCCGACGTCTCCAGGGGCGCCTCTTCGCCCTCGATCACCGCTTCGGCTTCCTCTACCGCTTCCTCCACCGCTTCCGCGTCGGCGTCCTTGAGGTTGATGTTCATGGACATCATGCCGCGCTGGGTCTCGCCCTCCTTGACGCTCTCCGCATAGATCTCGATGGCGTTGCCCTCGACCTCCATCAGGCCGGAAACCGTCTCCAGGACATCGTCGCCCAGCCGTTCGGAGTGGATCGTCATCTCGAGGGGATCGTCCACCTCGGGGATGCTCACCTGCATCACGATGTCGGAAAGGTCAAACTGGTCCGCCTCGGAGAGGCTCTCGGTGACGTTCATGCGCATGTCGACCAGCTGCATGATCGCGGCAAAGCTGTCCAGCTCGGCCAGCTTCGGCTCATCCTTTGAGGCCAGCTTCAGCAGCTTGAAGTAGGCCTGCGTGTAGCGGTCCATCACCTCGTTGGTGTCGCACAGTGCGTCCATCAGGCGGCCAAGGTCCTCGCTGTCCAGGATGTAGCTGTAGGTCATCACATCGTAGGTGGTGCCGGCGTAGTCGATCTGCGCCGGGGAGCCGTCGCCGCGCTCAATGACTTCGCCATAGATCCGGTCGCCGTTCTCCTGCAAGGCCTTCTGCGCCTCCGGATCGCCGACCAGCTTGATGAGATCCACGTAGGCGGGCAGGAATTCCTGGGTCACGAAGGTCAGGATCTCCCGGGTGTCGCTGTCCGCGTTGGCCAGCGAGTTTTCGATCTGGCTGTTCACCTGCTGGTTGATCATCTGCTCGATCTCCGCGGCGCTCCACTTCACCGTGACGCCGCTGCTCTCGCTCACGGCCAGCAGGCCGTCCGCGTCGGCAATGATCTGGAAGGGCAGCAGGCGCTGGCCGTTCAGATCGATGTGGAAGTCGTAGGTGGACTGCACGCCGTCGGTCATCACCGCCATGGACGCGCTGGGATTGAGCGTGACCTCGTCTTCTCCATGGGTGATGGTCAGGTTGGACAGGGTGAGCACCCGCGCCGCGGGCTCGGCCAGCGGCACGGCGGTTTCGTTCGCGCCGACCGTGCCGGACGCGCCGGTGAGCATCATCGCCATGCTCAAGAGAATTGCAAGCAGATTGAACATTTGCCTTTTCCTCCTGTTCTGTTCGGTCCGAATGTTCTGTGATGATTCTATCTTATCACGTTTGGCCGGCTCAGGCAATGGCTTTTGTCCCAAATGCCGGTTTTTGACGCCAAATTGTCGCCAAACGCGCGCAAAAACGCCCGGCCCGCCATCGCGGGCCACACCGGGCGAAGGGGAGGGGGCGCCCGTGCGGTCCTTCCAGATATTGGACGATTCCCGCCCTGCGGCGGTTCCCGGCGGCCGCAGGTTAAAATCCTATGAAATCAGTCGGAATTCCTTGACCGGCGCCGGGAAGCATGATAGAATGGTCAGCGGAAACCTGAGAAAAATCATCGGAATTGGCGCGGCGGCGAGAGAGGGGGGCGCGACATGAAGCTATCCACCCGAGGGCGATACGGCATCCACGCGATGTACGATCTCGCGGCCAACGCCGCGGACGGCCCGGTGTCGATCAAGTCGATCGCCGAGCGGCAGGGCGTGCCGGAGGCCTATCTGGAGCAGCTGATGGCCGTGCTGAAGCGGGAGGGTCTGGTGACCAGCACCCGCGGCGCGCAGGGCGGCTATGCGCTGGCCCGTCCCGCCCCGGAAATCACGGTGGGCCAGGTGCTCCGGGCGCTGGAGGGCGGCCTGAACCTGGTGGACTGCCTGGAGGAGGAGGACGCCTGCGGGCGCAGCTGCGACTGCCCGTCGAGGATCGTGTACAAGAAGATCCAAGACGGCCTGAACGCGCTGGCGGACAGCATCACCCTGCAGGATATGATCGACGATTGTGCGCGCAAGGGCGCAGGAGGAACGTAAGGCATGAGAGTCTACATGGACAACGGCGCGACGACCCGCGTGACCGAGCCGGTCATGGCGGCGATGCAGCCCTATTTTTGCGAAATCTTCGGCAACCCCTCTTCGGTGCACGGCTTTGGCCGCCAGTCCCGCAAGGCGGTGGAGGCCGCCCGGGCGCAGGTGGCGAAGGCCATCGGCGCGGAGCCGCGGGAGATCTACTTCACCGGCTGCGGCACCGAGGCGGACAACTGGGCGCTGCGCGGCGCGGCCTACGCCAATGTCAAGAAGGGCAGGCACATCATCACCACCAACTTTGAGCACCACGCCATTCTCCACACCTGTCAGCAGCTGGAGAAAGAGGGCTTTGAGGTCACCTACCTGCCGGTGGACAGCGACGGCCTGATCACCCCGGCACAGCTGGAGGCGGCCATCCGCCCGGACACCGTCCTCGTGTCCATCATGTACGCCAACAACGAGATCGGCACCCTCGAGCCCATTCCGGAGCTGGCGGCGGTGGCGAAGGCGAAGGGCGTATTGTTCCACACCGACGCCGTGCAGGCCATCGGCCATGTGAAGATCGACGTGAAGGCCCAGGACATCGACCTGCTGTCCATGTCCGGCCACAAGTTCCACGCGCCCAAGGGCATCGGCGCGCTGTACATCCGGCAGGGCGTGCGGCTCCAGCGGCTCATGCAGGGCGGCGCCCAGGAGCGAGGCCAGCGCCCGGGCACGGAGAACCTGGCGGGCATCGTGGGCATCGGCAAGGCCATCGAGATCGCCACCTCGGACATCGACGCCCGCGCGGCGAAGATGGCCGCCATCCGGGACCACATGATCGAGCGCATCATGAACGAGATCCCCTACGTGCAGCTCAACGGCCATCGCACCCGGCGCATGTGCGGCAACGTGAATTTCTGCTTCTACTTTGTGGAGAGCGAGGGCATACTGATCCATTTGGATATGAAGGGCATCGCGGCGTCCTCCGGCTCTGCCTGTACCTCCGGGTCGCTGGATCC
>JAFWBZ010000297.1 GCA_017537105.1 Clostridia bacterium
GATCCTTAAGTGTTCCTTCGATCCGCAATCCGCGTCCTTTGGGGTTCTGGACGCCTTTTAGTAGCTGCGCAATCCCTCCTGGCTGCTCCACCATCCGGGCAAGCCGCTGCTGTATGCGGTGGAGGAGCTCTCGCCCGAGGGCAACCTGGCCGTACTGTCGGAGGCCGACGGCCATCTGAAGGTGCAGGCCGTGCTGACCACCCGTGGCGCGGATCCGTGCCACATCTCCATCACGCCGGACGAAGGACACCTCCTGGTCTCCAACTACAACGGCGGCAGCCTCGCCGTCTATGCCCTGGATGCCGACGGCATTCCCGTGCAAATGACGGATTTCGTCCAGCACCGGATGGAACACCCGCAGGGAGGCAATCCCGTTCGGCAGGAAGCGCCGCACATTCACTTCTCCAGCTGCGACGGCCGGCAGGTCTATGTCAACGACCTGGGCCTGAACCGGGTCTTTCTCTATGACTGGGAACCGGAGCAGGGCCGGCTGCGCGGTCCGGTCCAGGCGCTGGAGTTCCCCGAGGCTGCCGGGCCGAGGCACCTGGCGTTCAGCGGGGATGGCCGGTTCTTGTATGTGCTGTGCGAGCTGAACGCGACGCTGCACGTGTTCCGCCGGAACGGCGATTCGGCGTGGCAGCGCATCCAGGTGGTCTCCACCGTGCCGGAGAGCGCCCATGACTTCGAGCGCTACACCTGGTCCATCGCCGCCGCGATTCATTTCGCCGACCCCCGCACGCTGTGCACGTCCACGCGCGGCCTCAACTGCCTGGCGGTCTTCGCGGTCGGGGACGACGGGACGCTCCGACAGCGGCAGATGCTGTCCTCCGAGGGCGTCACGCCCCGCGACTTCATGCCCACGGGGGACTTCCTGCTGGCCGCCAACCAGGGGAGCGACGCGGTACAGGCCTTCCATAGGGTCCATGACGCATACATCCCCCTCCACGCCAGCCTGAAGGCCCTCCAGCCGACGTGCCTGTGCAGGTAGCGGATGGCGAAACGAGCAAACGGGAATCACGCGCCCGGCCGGCAATGACGGTATTGCCAAAGGCCGGGCGTTTTGCTATAATGATACGGAAAATCACAGCATTTCGGAGTGTGTGAAAGCATGTGCACATTGGATCAGATTGCAAGTTTCCCGGGCGACGTGGGCTTCTACTGCCGCTATCTCGACGAGGAGAGGGTCTGGATGCACAACCCCGACCTCCCGCTCATCGCCGCCAGCGTCATCAAGCTCCCGATCATGGCGACGGCGATTCGCGACATCGCCTCCGGAAGGCTCGACCCCGATGCGGTGGTCCGCATCTGCCCGGAGATGAAGAAGCCCTCCTGCGGCGCGCTGACCTACCTGCACGACGGCATCGAGGTCACCGTGATGGACCTGATCACGCTGATGATCATCCTGAGCGACAATACCGCGACGAACATACTGATCGATCGGCTGACCCCCCAGCACGTCAACGCCACCATGGAAGGCCTGGGGATCCCGGGAATCTGCCTGCGCCGCAGGCTGTTTGAGCCGGCGCTGTCGGCGCAGGGCATCCAGAACACCGTCACCGCCCGGGGCATTGGCCTGCTGCTGGAGCGCATGGCCTCCGGCGCACTGCTCGGAAGGCGGGAGGACGACCACATGCTGGGCATCCTGCTGAACCAGCGGCTGAACGGCAAGCTGCCCTTCTATCTGCACAGCGAGGGCATCCGCTGCGCCCACAAGACGGGCGAGGACGACGGCATCACCCACGACGTGGGCATCGTCTACGCGGAAAGGCCATTCGTCATCTGCATGCTCTCCAACAACGTGGAGGTGCCCGCCTTTGAACGGCTGATGCAGGACACGGCGCGCGCGCTGGCCCGCGGCGAATGGACGCGCGCTTCGGAGGGATGACGATGGATGGCCGACAGGCGCGCGCCAGATGCTGGCTCGAAATCGATCTGGACATCGTGGCCGCCAATTACCGCGAGGCGCAGCGCATCTGCGGCGAAGGCGTGCAGGTCATTCCGGTCCTGAAGGCGAACGCCTACGGGCTCGGCGCCGCGAGGCTGTCCAGGCTGCTCGCGGAGGCGGGGGCAAAGCTGTTTGCCGTGGCGGAGCTGAACGAGGCGCTGGAGGTCCGAAGGGCCTGCGGGGCCGACGCGCTGGTGCTGGGCATGATCGCGGCGGAACAGATGGAATCCGCCGTGCGTTCCGGCGTGATCGCGACGGTCTATGACCGGGACCAGGCCCGGCTTTTGAACGAAGCGGCACGGCGGCTGCATGTGCCCGCGCGGGTCCACATCAAGCTCGACACCGGACTCCATCGCCTGGGCTTTGACCCCGACGACCTCCCGGATATTCTGGAGGTGTTCGACCTGCCCTGGCTGCGGGTGGAGGGGTTGTACACGCACCTGGCGCTTCGGGAGGACGAGGCGGACGCCGCGCAAATCGCGCGGTTTGAGGCCGTAGTGGCGGCGCTCCGGCGCGACGGCAGGCACTGCGGCATGCTTCACGCGTGCGACAGCATCGGCATGGTCCGCCATCCCCGGTTCCGATTCGACGCGGTGCGCATCGGCGCCTGGCTGTACGGCGTGGTGCCGAGCCGCTATCCCAACGGCAACGGAGAGTGCCGGCTGCCCATACGGCTGATGACGCGGGTGGCGCAGATCCGCTGGGTGCATGCGGGAGAATACCTTGGCTACGACGAGGAGCACCCGCTGGCGCGCGACCGGCGGATCGCCACGCTGTCTGCCGGATACGCGGACGGCTACCCCCGCGTCAACAACACCGGCGAGGTCGCGCTGCGCAGCGGGCGCGCGCCCATCGCGGGGCTGCTGTGCATGGACCAGATGATGGTGGACGTCACGGAGCTCCCGGAGGTCCGGCCCGGCGACCCGGTGACGCTCCTGGGCGACGGCATCTCCCTGAAGGAGTGGTCCGCCTGGACTGGCTGCCACCGAAACGAGCTCCTCAGCCGGATCGGGCCGAGGGTTCCCAGAATCTACACGCGCTCCGGCGCAGTCGAGAGCATCATGACAATGGAAAGCGAGGAATATCTATGCTGAAGCCGAAGCCTCTTCGCAGGGGAGACACCATCGGGCTCGTGGGCATCTCGGGCGCGATGCACGACCCGGAGACCAAATTTGAAAAAATGATGGAGGCCATCGACGCGCTGGGCTACAGGACCATCATCGCGGACAGCTGCCGCGAGGAATACGGCTACCTGTCCGGCACGGACGAATCCCGGGCGAAGGGGCTCAACCAGATGTTCCGGGACGACCGGGTGGACGCGGTGGTCTGCATGCGCGGCGGCTACGGCGTGGCCCGCATGCTGGACCTGGTGGACTTCGACGTCATGCGCGCCAACCCCAAGCTCGTGCTTGGCTACTCCGACATCACCGCGCTGCACACCGCCATCCATCAAAAGGTCGGCATGGTGACGATCCACGGCCCCATGCCGTGCAGCGCCTGGATGGAGTTCGACGACTTTACCCGGGAGAGCATGCTGCGGGCGCTGACCAGCACCGAGCCCCTGGGGCGCGTCGTGAACCCGGAGGGCATGGAGCCGCAGTGCATCGTGCCGGGCAAGTGCACCGGGCAGCTGGTGGGCGGCAACCTGACGCTGATCGCCTCCGCCTGCGGCACGCCCTTCGCGCTGGACGCGACGGACAAGGTGCTGCTGCTGGAGGACGTCGGCGAATACATCTACCGCCTGGACTCCATGCTGACGCAGCTGCGGCAGGCGGGCATGTTTGAACAGTGCGCGGGCGTGGTGCTGGGCGGCTTCACCAATTGCACCGAGGAGTACGAGCGCTACGCGCTGCACCTGGACGACATCATCCGGGACATCATCGTGCCCGCGGGCAAGCCCGTGCTGGCCAACCTGTCCATCGGCCACACGGATACCAAGATCACCGTCCCGCTGGGCGTGCAGGTCGCCGTGGACGCGGAAGCCGGCACGCTGGAGTTCCTCGAGAGCGCGCTCGAGGAGTGACGGCCCCGGATTCCGGCCAAAATGCAGATATGAAAAACGCCCCCATCCACTCCGCGGAGTGAATGGGGGCGTTTTCCATCAATCGAGCAGGCCCATGCGGTCCAGCACCAGGGCGCACTGCATCGCGACCCCGATGGGCAGACATCGCTCGTCGGGCACGAAGTCCCGGCTGTGGAGCGTCGGCGCGGGCAGCTGCGACGAGCAGCCCAGGTGCCAAAACGCCCCGGGCGCCTTTTCCACGTAATAGGCGAAGTCCTCCCCGCCCATGCTCGGCGCCTCGCGCGTCAGGGCGTTTCCCGCGCCCAGCAGCGCGCTGCCGATGCGGAGCACGCGCCCGGCTTCGGCGGGGGTGTTGATCAGCGCGTCATAGCCGGTGACGATCTCCAGCTCGACCGTCGCGCCGCAGGCGACGCCGATGCCCTCGCAGATGGCGCGTATGCGCTCCTTGAGGTGCGCCCGCAGCCGGGGATCCGCGGTGCGCAGGGTGCCGCGCATTTCGACGGAATCGCAGATCACGTTTTGCGCGGAGCCGCCGTGAATGGTTCCCATGGACAGAACCGCGGGCAGCAGCGGCGAAGCGCTTCGGGAGACGACGGTTTGCAGCAGGGTGAGCAGCTGCGCGGCGCACACGATGGCGTCCACGGTCTGCTCGGGCCTCGCCGCATGGCCCGATACGCCGCGAACGGCGATGTGCACCTCGTCCGTGGAGCCGTCCAGGCAGCCTGGGCGCGTGTCGATCTGCCCCACCGTCATGTAGGGCTGCAGGTGCAGGCCGTATACCGCGTCCACGCCCTCCATGACCCCCGCGGCGACCATGGGCTCCGCGCCACCGACCGTCTCCTCGGCGGGCTGAAACAGCAGCCGCACGCTTCCCCGCAGGGAATCCCGCATGCCCTGGAGCAGCCTGGCCACCGCCAGCTGGACGGCCATGTGACAGTCGTGGCCGCAGGCGTGCATCCATCCCTCGTGTTCGGAGCGGAAGGCGCACCCCTCGGGCTCCGTGAGCGGCAGCGCATCCATGTCCGCGCGCAGCGCCACGGTGGGGCCGGGCGCGCCGCCCGGAATCGTCGCCACCACCCAGGTCCGGTTCGTCTCACAGGGAATGCCCAGCGCGTCCAGCGCATTCCGGATAAGCGCCTGCGTCTTGAACTCCATAAAGCCGGGCTCCGGAATGCGGTGCAGCGCACGCCGGGTTTCGACGGTCCAGGGCCCGATCTGTCGGGCTATCGCAAGCAAGTCGTGTACGTTCATGTCGTTCCTCGATTCCATGTTTCAGGTTTTTCCGTCCCGCCCGGGATCACAGGTGGCACGCCAGCAGATGCCCCGGGGCGACCTCCCGCATTTCCGGCAGGACCTCCCGGCAGACGGGCTTGACGTACCGGCAGCGGGAGGCAAAGGGGCAGCCCGGCGGAGGATCGATGGGCTGCGGCACGTCTCCCTGGAGGACGATGCGCTGGGAGCGGGCCGCCAGGTCCGGATCGGCGATGGGCACCGCAGACATCAGCGCCTGGGTATAGGGGTGCTGCATGTTGGAGTACAGCTCCCGGACCGTCGCCAGCTCCACCAGATGTCCCAGGTACATCACGCCCACGCGGTGGGAGATGTGGCGCACCATGGAGAGGTCGTGGCTGACGAAGAGATAGGTCATGCCCATGCTATCCTGGAGCTCCTCCAGCATGTTGATCACCTGCGCCTGGATGGAGACGTCCAGGGCGGAGATCGGTTCATCGCACACGACGAACTCCGGGTGCATGGCCAAAGCGCGCGCAATGCCGATGCGCTGGCGCTGGCCACCGGAGAATTCGTGGGGATAGCGGTTCATGTGGTCCTTTTTCAGGCCCACCTGCTCGACCAGCTCCGCGACCCGGGCGGCGATGGCGTCCTGGGCCACGCCCTGCAGCCGCATCGGCTCCGCAATGATGCTGGAGACGGTCATGCGGGGATTCAGCGAGGCATAGGGGTCCTGGAAGATCATCTGCATCCTGCGGCGATACGGCATCACGGCCTTCTCATCCAGCGGCGCGATGTCGACGCCCCGATACAGGATCTGCCCGCCCGTGGGATGGTACAGGCGCACCAGCGAGCGCCCCACGGTGGTCTTGCCGCAGCCGGACTCGCCGACCAGGCCGAAGGTCTCGCCGGGATACAGGTCAAAGCTCACGTCGTCCACGGCCTTCAGCTGTCTGCGCCGGCCGAGGATGTTGTTGCCGACGGGGAAATACATCTTGAGGGATCTGACTTCAATCAATGGCGCATCCATCGTCAAACCTCCCTGGTAATCTTCGGCGCATGGGGGTGCATCAGGTGGCAGGCCACGCGATGCACGTCGCTCAGCTCCGTGGTGGGCGGCATGTAGGCGCGGCACACCGGCATGCAGTACCGGCAGCGCGGCGAAAACGGGCATCCCGCGGGGGGCTTGAGCATGTCCGGCGGCGTGCCCTTGATGGGGATGAGCTTCCCAGCAGGCGCGTCCTGGACCTTCGGAATGGAATTCAGCAGGCCCCAGGTGTAGGGGTGTCTCGGATCGTAGAAGATGTCCCGCGCGTTCCCCTGTTCGCAGATGGTGCCGCCGTACATGACGAGTATGCGGGAGCACATGCTGGCGATGACGCCGAGGTCGTGGGTGATCATGATGATGGAGGTCTGCGTCTCCTGCTTCAGGTGCTGGAGCAGCTCCAGGATCTGGGCCTGAATGGTCACATCGAGGGCGGTGGTGGGCTCGTCGGCGA
This sequence comes from Clostridia bacterium, assembly GCA_017537105.1. Taxonomy (GTDB): domain Bacteria; phylum Bacillota; class Clostridia; order Christensenellales; family Aristaeellaceae; genus UBA2862. The sequence goes on from JAFWBZ010000297.1 coordinate 6,698, forward strand.
TGATCATCTTGGGGCCGCAGGCGATGGCGATGGCGATCATCACGCGCTGCCGCAGGCCGCCGGACAGCTCGTGGGGATACTGCTTCAGCCGCGCCTCCGGGTTGGGGATGTCCACCTGCCGAAGCAGCTCCAGCGCGCGCTGGCGGGCCTGGCGCTTATCCATGTGCCGGTGGATGCGCAGCGGCTCGGTCAGCTGGCTTTCCACGGTGAACAGCGGGTTCAGGCTCGTCATGGGATCCTGGAAGATCATGCCGATCTCGCTGCCGTGCATGGCCCGCAGCGCCTTTCCGCTGAGCTTGGTCAGCTCCCGGCCGTCAAAGCGTATGGAGTCGGCGACGATATCCGCATAGTTCGGCAGCAGCCCCATCACCGACAGCATGGACACGCTCTTTCCGGAGCCGGATTCGCCCACGATGCCCAGGGACTCTCCCTGCTCCACGTGGAAGGATATGCCGCGCACGGCCTGAACGGTGCCCACGCCGATGTGGAAGGAGGTGTTGAGGTTCTTGACTTCCAACAGGTTCATGAATCGCGGCCTCCTTACTTCTTCAAACGGGGGTCCAGCGCGTCGCGCAGGCCGTCGCCGATGAAGTTGAACGAAAACATGGTGACGCAGATGGCGATGACGGGGAACAGCATCAGGTGGGGATACATCTGCATGACCGGGATGGCGGCGTTGGCCAGGGAGCCCCAGGAGGCCTGCGGCGCCTGGATGCCGATGCCCAGGAACGACAGAAAGGCCTCTGAAAAGATGGCGCCCGGAATGAGGAACGCGGTGGAGACGATGATGGGCCCCATGGCGTTGGGCACCAAGTGGTGGATGAGCAGATGCCAGGTGCCGGCGCCCGCGAGGCGGCTGGCCAGCACGTACTCCGAATGCTTCAGATACATGACTTCGCTGCGCACGACGCGGGCGGTCCCGATCCAGCTGGTAAAGCACAGCGCCAGGATCACCGATCCCATGTTGGAGCCGAAGATCAGCATGATGAGGACGATATAGAGCAGGCTCGGCAGACTGGAGAGGATGTCCACGATGCGCATCAGCACCATGTCCACCCTGCCGCCCAGGTAGCCCGCCAGGCCGCCGTAGAGCACGCCGATGGCGAAGTTGATGGCCGCCGCCACAAAGCCGATGGTCAGCGAGATGCGGGCGCCGTACATGATGCGGATGAACTGGTCGCGCCCCAGCTGGTCCGTGCCGCAGGGATGGGCCCAGCTGGGCGAGGCGTTCATGTGCAGATAGTCGGAGCCGTCATAGGTGTACGGGGAGACCATCGGCATGATGATGCACATGAGCGTCATGAGGACGATGACCCCCAGGCCGATCAGCGCGAGCCGGTCGCGGCGGAAGCGCTGCCACACGTCGTGCCAGTACGTGGTGCTGGGGCGGGCGATCTCCTCGGAGAGGCTGTCGTCCTCGCCGATGACGAACATCTCGTCGGGAAGGGAAGCGTAGGCTTCGGGATTCAGGGTGTTGCTGCTCATGTTCGCTCTCCCCTCCTGTCAATCGTTGGTGAGCTTCACGCGGGGATCGACGATGGCCAGGAGGATGTCGCTGACCAGATTGCAGATCACCACGAACAGCCCAAAGAAGATGACGATGCCCATGATCATGGTATAGTCCCGGTCGGAGATGCTGCGGACGAAGTAGTAGCCCAGGCCCGGAATGGCGAAGCGGCTCTCCACCACGAAGGAGCCGGTCAGCAGCCCGGCGATCAGGGGCCCCAGATAGGTGATCACGGGGGTGAGGGCGTTCTTCAGCGCGTGCTTGACGACCACCATCAGCTCGCTGACGCCCTTGGCGCGCGCCGTGCGCACATAGTCCTGCTCCAGCGCCTCCAGCATGGACGAGCGCGTCTGCCGCGCGATGTAGGCGATGGGATTCAGGGACAGGCAGACCACCAGGAGGATGTAGCACAGCCAGCTGTCCAGGCCGTAGGTGGGCAGCCAGTTGAGCTTGGAGGAGAACAGATAGCTCAAAAGCAGCGACAGCACGAACACGGGGACGGAGATGCCGACCGTCGCCAGCGCCAGCGTGGCCAGGTCCGCGGCCTTTCCCCGGTAGAGCGCGGCGATCAGCCCCAGCGGAATGCCGATGAGCAGGGAAAACAGCACCGCCAAGCCGCCGACCCGCGCGGAATAGGGAAAGTGGCCGCTGATCTTCTCATTGACGGTGCCCACCGTCTTGTAGCTGATGCCCAGATCGCCGTGGAGCAGGTTGTTCCAATAGTTCAGATACTGCTTCCACACCGGCTGGTCCAGGCCATAGCTGGCGGCGATGCGCTCCAGCACCTCGACGGGGACGTTTTTTTCCTCGGACGGGCTGAAGGGACCTCCGGGCATGGCGTGCATCATGAAGAAGGCCACGGTGATCAGAACGACCATCGTCAGCACTCCCGCCAGCAGGCGCTTGATGATGTATCTCAGCATGGTTTCACTCCCCACGGCAAAGCGATGATAATTTATACATTTTATTGTACACCCATTTGCAGGTAAAATGCAACGGAAATCTTCCGCCATTGCGTTTTTAACATATTCATGCCGCATATATTGGAAAATAAAGCAGGAAAACATCTGTAAAAATTCAAAGAATCTATTGACAGAATGAATGCCGTTAAATTATTATAAAATTATCTTCCCCGGAGCGATCCGGCGATGATTGATGACAAGGAGGTATTCGCAATGAAAAAGCTGTTTTCCGTGCTTCTGATCCTGGCACTGGCGGCATCCATGCTGGCCGTGTCGGCGATGGCCGAAGGCAACATGGTCATCACGGCGATCGCGGATGATCCGCAGCAGATGGATCCCACCCTGAATTCCTATTCCCGCTCCTCCCAGGTGCTGCAGAACCTCTTCAAGGGGCTCTACAAGCTGGATGCCGACGGCTCCACGTTCGTGCCGGCCATCGCCGAGGGCGTCGAGATCTCCGAGGACCAGCTGACGTACACCTTCACCCTCCGCGAGGGCCTGAAGTGGTCCGATGGCTCCGATCTGACCGCCTATGACTTCGAGTATTCCTGGCTGCGCGTGCTGGATCCTGAGGTGCTGTCCAAGGCGACCAGCGACCTGTGGATCGTGAAGAACGGCGAGGCCTACTACCGCGGCGAGTGCGCCGCCGAGGACGTCGGCATCAAGGCGACCGACGACCGCACCTTCGTGGTGGAGCTGGAGAACATCACCCCCTGGTTCCTGATGCTCACCTCCACGACCTCGTTCCTGCCGGTCTCCAAGGCCGTGGTCGAGGCCAATGAGAACTGGGCCTGGGACGCCTCCACGTATGTATGCAACGGCCCCTACATGCTGCAGGAGTATTCCTCCCTGGACAAGATCGTCATGGTGAAGAATCCCTACTACTACGCCGCTGACGAAGTGAAGCTGGACGGCGTGCAGTATTCCATCATCCCGGAGACGGCCACCGAGCTGCTCGCTTACAAGAACGGCGACATCAACGTGTCCATCAACCTGGATCAGCAGGGCATCACCGACTACGCCGGCACCGATGAGCTGTATCAGCTGCCCCGCATCGGCATCCAGTACTGCGACTTCAACACCCAGCTGCCCGAGTTCTCCGACAAGCGCGTGCGCCAGGCCTTCGCCAAGGCCATCGACCGCAAGGTGCTCCTGCAGGCCATGGGCGTCGTCGAGCAGCCTGTCTACGGCTTCGTGCCCTATGCGCAGCCCTCTCTGACCGACGAGAGCAAGAGCTACCGCGACATCGCGGGCGACATGTTCACCGAGAACGTCGATGAAGCCAAGGCGCTGATGGAGGAGGCCGGCTATCCCAACGGCGAAGGCTTCCCCACCATCACCATCAAGGTGCAGAACAGCACCCAGCAGGGCATCCTGGCGCAGGTGCTCGGCGACATGTGGAAGACCAACCTCGGCGTGAACTACGAGATTCAGAGCCGCGAGTCCTCCGTCTACTGGGACGAGCTGGACGCCGGCGACTTCTCCGTGGACCGCAACGGCTACACCTGCGACTACTCCGATCCCTCCGCGAACCTGAAGATCTGGATCAGCGGCTCCAACGCCTATGAGAACGGCTGGGATGATCCGGTCTACGACGAGATGTTCAACGCCACGCTGGCGATGACCGAGCCCGCCGAGCGCGCGGCCGCCCTGATCGAGGCGGAGGCCTACCTGGTGGACCAGATGCCCGGCATGCCGGTCTACTCCATGGAGACCCAGTTCCTGGTCAAGCCCGAGGTGTCCGGCGTGATTGCCAACCCCATCGGACACGTGAACTTCGAATACGCCTCCATCGGCTGATCGGACGACACACACAACCAACGCGAGGGGCTGTCCTGCCTGTGCAGGACAGCCCCTCAAATCGTTGAAAAACCCCGGTTTTTCCACGAGGGAAGAAAGCGCGAAAATTCGCGCACTACGCACACGAATTTTCTGACTGGCAGGTATTCATTTTTCTCCGAGCGCAGCGCCGCGTCGATCGCGCCCGATGGGGTTGCGGCGCGGCGCCTCAGGAGGTTCACGCATCGCCGGGGCGCTCTTTCGCTGCGAATACCAGGGCCGCCTTCAACTCCACGGTGCGTTCAGCTCCAGCCGCATGAGCAGCACCTCTTGCCAGCCGGTTCGGCGGGATCGAAATCCCCGGGGATTCCGCCCGTACTCCGCATAGCCCATGCTTCGATAGAGGGCAACGGCGCGCGCGTTCTCCGCCACCACCTCCAACTCCAGCTGCGCATAGCCCGCGGTCTCTGCGCATTCGATGCAGGCCTCCGTCAGCGCCCGCCCGATGCCGAGCCCCCACCAGGCCTGATCGACGCTGATGCCGAAGGAGGCGCGGTGCCGGGTCTTTTCCGCGGCTCCGATGCTGTCGATCCCCGCCGTCCCGGCAATCGCGCCGTCGACCTCGGCCACGAGCTCCACTTCGCGGTCGCTGCCCGTCTTCTTCTCCAGATACTCCCGCTCCTTCTCGAGGGTGAAGGAGATTTCCTCCGGATAACTCAGCAGATAATCCGTCTGTCCGTGGGTCAGGAGAAAATTGGCCAGCACGGCCTGCGCATCCTGCCATGTGCCATTCCGGAGGACGCATTTTCTGCCGTCCTTCAACGCAATCACTCTGCGGTATCGCACGGTCCATCTCCCCCTTCCCGGTCCGATGTGCGGGAACACGCCTCCAGTCGGCTCCGCGCATCCGCGTTGTTTTCCAGGATCCTGCCGACCTTTTCGCAGGTCTCCCACGCGCCGCAGTCCCCGCAGGTCTCCACCTCCCGGCGCAGGGCGCACTGCCGGATCGGACAGAGCGATTCGCAGTAGGGCGTCTTCACCCCGTCGAGCCTGCAGCCGACGCAGTGGATCATCTCCGGCGTGATCTCCACGCCGTTCAGCGCAGACCAGAGGTCGGCGACCTTCCGGCGCAGCGCCTCGTCATTGCGGACGGTCGCCAGCCGGGCTTCGCACGCCCCGCAGTCCAGCCCGCAGGTTGCGATGGTTTTCTCCATAGATGCCTCCCAATGTCTGATGGTGCTCATGCCGTCCCCAACCGGGCCGGCTCCTTTGCAAATACCCATTTCGCGCCAAGCAGCCTGCCCCGACGCAAGGGGCCGCCATCCACCGCCGCCGCCCGCGCCGGGCCTGGTCAGAAACAGCAGCCTGTACAGCTCCGGCTCCTCCCGGGCGAAGCGAGTGTGCTGCTGGCCCACGCCCAGAAACGTATCGGCCACGCGAACCCGCGCGCAATGTACGCCCGATAGCGCCCTCTGGGCTGATTGTAAGCCTCGGCCCTGAGCGCTTCCATCGAATCAAGCCTGAAGATCGGACCGACACGTTGAGCGCCCTGGCGACCTCCCGCGCGATCACCGCCTCGATGCCCTTCCCGCGGGCAATCTTCAGCGGCGCGTCGACGATCTCCTCCCGCTGAAACCGAACCTTCGGCGCATCCGCATCCTTCCCCTTCCATTCATGGCATTTATTATGGCTGTATGCGCCGCGCTTGTCAAGGGGATCGGACGTTTACGGGCACCTGAAAGATATGAACGACAGTGTTGAGAAGCGGGCGCTTGAATCTCCAAAGGGTCAAAAAAAGGGCAACCAGCGTTTTCAGGCATGGAAAAGGCCCGAAAACGATTTGTTTCCGGGCCCTTTGATTGGTGCGGTCGACGGGACTTGAACCCGTACGGTCTCCCACACGCCCCTCAAACGTGCGCGTATGCCTATTCCGCCACGACCGCATGACCATGACATATTATACCCGCTCGTGAAAAAAAAGTCAAGACCTCGGGGCGTTTTTTTGCCGTTACGGCGCTCCCGGTTCCGACAGCGTGCGCGTCAGCAGCGCGCCGGGCACCGCCGCTGCCGCCGCGCGGGCCGCGTCCCTGTCCGCAAAGGCCGCGAC
>JAFWBZ010000298.1 GCA_017537105.1 Clostridia bacterium
CTCGCGCCGGTCCTTCACGAAGTACGCCTCGCTCACATACCGCCAGCGCAGGCCGTACTGCTACGCCAGTTCGGAACACTGCCAGTAGTTGCCCTGGGTGCCGTGCTCGCAGGAGGACAGGACGGTGTGACCCAGCTCCACGGCGCGCCTGGCGTAGTCCTCGTTCGTCACCACGCTGTCCGTCAGCATCACGTTGCTGTAGCAGGTGTGGCGGTGGTAGTTGACATAGGGAATATCGGCTGCCGACGCGGTTTCCCCTTCGGGAGACGCCCGTATCTACGTCCCGCCCGGCAGCGTGAGAACCTTATCGGATTCCACGGTAAACCCTCCTGACGATAAAGATGATGACGGTGACGCAGACGACCACGACGATCACCCGGATCAGTATGTACCCTGCGGTCACGATCAGGATATCCGCCCAGGCCACCATGACCTGGATATGCTGCTCAATGCTCATAAGCATTTCTCCTATTATTTCGCGTTCATGATCTCCCCGGCAATCGGGCAGTACAGCCTTGTGGAGCAGATGAACCGGCAAAAGTAGCTGGAAGAAGATACTTTCCACTCCCTTTCAGCCCTGATCTCCGCGATGGTTCGCTCGATCCAGTCCATCGTCTCCTCGTACCGCTTCATGCTGAAGGGCTCGTCGATATTCACGCCGTAGCGGAACATGTTGAATCGCAGCAGGGTCGGAAACGCCCCAAAGCGCTCCTTCACGTAGGCCGCATAGGTGTACAGCTGGCGCGTGTTCTCGTACTGCGCCTTCTTCATGGAGTTCATGGACTTCGATTTGTGGTCGATCACGGTGATATCGCCGGTGTTCCTGTCCCTCAGCACCAGGTCCGCGATGCCCACAAACCGATTGCCGCGGATGTCCAGTTCAAACTTGTCCTCTACCGACAGAATCTCCATGTCGTCTCCGAAACCGTCAAAGGAGCGGAAGTATTGAAGGCCCTCGTCGTAATACCTGCCGGCCAGTCCCTTCGGGAACGGCGGGAAGTAGTGCTTCACGGCCTCATCGTACTCAGCCTCATAGGCATCGGCCAACTCGAAGGACATCAGCTCACCCCTGGCCCAGCGTTCCAGCAGGCTGTGGCAATGCGTCCCGTACTCCGCAAAGCTGTTTTGCTCCTGCGGTACCCTGTCGATGTACTGCTACTTGAACGCCAGCGGGCACTGGTCGTAGAGCTGCTACTTGCTGAACGACCATTTCATGTCATTGGGAATCTCACACATATTGTTCCTCCATCAGAATGGCTGCGCGGATTCCGCCATGCGCACGGCGTATTCCGGCAAACTGTCCGCCCGCGGGTTCGGCGGCGTGATGCCTTCGCGGTTCCACGAGAATCGGCACAGGTCGCCCTTGTCCGCTTGGTAGATGCGGCGGCTGTCCGGGCAGTAGCAGCACTCGATCAGCCTGCACACGCCGCCCTCGCGGTTCTTCAGCACCCGCAGGTTCGGACGCTCCACCACGATGGCGCTGTCCGCCAGCCGGATCGTGGCGCTGCTGCCGCCGATGTCGTCCTGGCCCAGCTTCTCGCCCTGCTTGACCTTCCTCGGGTGAGCCACCAGCAGCACATGGACGTGATACCGGGTGGCGAACTTCTTCAGCGCGTTGGCGAACTTGCCCTGCGCCTTGGTCTCTTCATCCGAATCCGACAGCGCCGTCATCAGGTTGTCCGCCAGGAAGAGCTTGCAGCCGTAGCGCCGCGCCGCCATCTGAAAAACCTTCAGGATACTCTCCGACTGGTTGGCCTCGAAGATCTCCTGATTGTCGAACAGGTAGAAGTGATCCCGGTAGTATTCCAGGAGTCGCTCCTGTACCGCATACGGCACGGAGGGGATCTTCACGTCGCGGATGGGATCGTACTTCAACCCGATATACTCCGAACCCGCCGCCTGAAGGTTGATCCACTCCTGGAATTTCTCCTTGGTCAGCTCCCCGCTGTACGCGCAGACCGAATATCCCTACTCTATCGCGGCGAGGAGCTATTGTCCAGTCAGCGTACTCTTGCCTTGACCGGGCTTCCCCGTGAAAACGGTCATCGCGCCTTCCGCCTACCCACCGATCTACGCGTCCAGCGCCGGGATCATCGTCTTGATGCGCGGTACCGTGGTCGGATCATAGGGCACGACGTCCGCCTATTGAAGGATCCCCTTCACCGGCACGGGCTGGGCACTGTCCAGCGTCGCCTTCAGCGCCTCCGCGCCGTGGAAGAACAAAATCTCGTTGGCGTCCTTGCAGGGTGTTCCGTCCGGCCTGTCGGGATACTCTTCCACGACCATGCAGCGGGCTTCGTCGAGCCTGCGCACGACCTCGCGCACCATCTTCCTGCCCGGCTCGTCGTTATCGCCGAAAAGAATGATGCTTTGAAAGCGCTCCAGCCAGTCCCAGCAGGTGTCGATCCAGTCCAGATTGGAACAGCCGCTGGGCACCGAGACTACGTTGCGGATGCCCGCCTCGTAGAGGGAAAGCGTGTCGATTTCGCCCTCTGTGATGATAAGCGGCTGGGAGAACGCGCACATGTCCATGCCGAACAGTATCGGCTGAGTGTTGTGGGCCTGCC
>JAFWBZ010000299.1 GCA_017537105.1 Clostridia bacterium
AGGTGATTATGGAAGGGTTAACGAGGACGGCAGCGACCTTTGCGTCGCTGCCGTCCTTCTGTTGTGCCGGTCCGCCGGATTATGCTATTTTCGAATAAACAGCACGCCCAGCGTGTTGTTTCCGCAGTGGCTGGAGATGGTGCTGCCCGCCCGGACCTCCAGGATTTCGTCAAAGTGGTTCAGCTCCCGCAGGCGCGCCTTCAGGGCCTCGACCACCAGGGGATCGACGCCGGTATGGGTCACGAAGATGCGCTTGCCCACGATGGTGTCCAGCTCGTGCATGCGGTCCTCGAGGTACTGCTTCAGGCAGCGGGCGTACAGGCCGCGATACTTCCGGCCCACGATCATCTTGCCGTCCACCACCTCGATGCAGGGCTTCAGCTTCAGCACGTTGGCGCCCAGCATGGCTACCATGGAGCAGCGGCCGCCCTTGTGCAGATAGTCCAGCCGGTCGATGACAAAGGAGGTGTCCACCTTGTCGATGAGCGAACGGACGTGGTCCACGATGGCTTGGGGATCCTCACAGCCCGCCTCGATCATGTCTACCGCCTCGGCCACCAGCAGGCCGATGCCCGAGGACAGGTTGCGGGAATCGATGCAGTACACCGGCAGGTTCTTAGCGGCAGCGACCGCGTTGGCATGGCAGGAGGAAAACTCCGCACTGATGGCGAAGTGCAGGATGGCATCGCAGGACTTGAGGGTTTCGGTGAACGTCTTGTGATAGTCCTCCACGTTGACGGCCGAGGTCTTGGGCAGGTCGCTGCCACCGGCCACCGCGCGGAAGATGTCATCCGGGGTGATGTCCACGCCGTCGGTATAGTCCTTGCCATTCAGATTGACCTGCAAGGGGAGAATCTTGATGTTGTGCTGCGCGATGTATTCGGGGCTCAGGTCGCAGGTGCTGTCGGCAAGGATTTGAATCTTCATAAAATTTCTACCTCCATAGGGTCGGGAAGACGGGGAAAGTGCGGGCGATTTATTCCAGCGCCAGCAGCCGGACGTGCTCCACGCCGTCGATGGCGTTCAGCGCGTCCACCAGCGCATCCATGGGTCCGGTCAGCTGGGAGAGGTCGATGGAGAGCATGATGCTCGCCTTGCCGTGAATCGGCAGGCTCTGGGTGATGGTCAGCACGTTTGCGCGGCAGGCGGAGATGGCCGTGAGCACCTTGGAGAGCATGCCGGCCTGGTGGTTCAACGTCAGCATCAGCGAGGCCTTTCGGCCCACCGTCAGCTGAGACGGCTCCAGGATCTTGTCCTTGTACTTGTAATATGTGCTCCGGGAGATGCCCACCGCGTGCACGGCGTCGATCACCTGGGCGCACGCGCCGGATTCCAACAGGTGACGCGCCTCGATGACCTTAATGAAATAGTCCGGCAGCGCGGATTTTTCCACGATCAGATATTCATTCAGCATGGCATGCCCTCCGTGCCGCGGGTGTGCAGAAAAACCTATTACACATTATAATGGTTGTATAAGCGCTCGTCAATCCCATTTCTTCGGGAATCCGGGAAGGATTTGCGGCAAAGCGGTTTCGAGTCTGTGAACGGTCGAAGCGTCGATGGGAAAATCGAAGCAGACGTGGGGGTAGGGTTCCTCGGCCAGGTGAAAATGCCACCACTCGGAGGCCAGCGGCAGGAAGCCCTGCGACAGCATGACTTCGCGCAGCAGCCGGCGATTTGCGCGCTGCGCTTCCGTGAGGTTCCCGACGAAGTCCGCGTGGGACCGGTCGCCGAAGAAGTCGAATGGACCGCCCATATCCAGCTCCCGGCCGGTGCGCAGGTCCACCAGCGTCATGTCGATGGTGGAGCCCCAGCTGTGGCCGGAGCGGCGGCCGATATAGTCCTCTGCAATCAGCACCGCCTTGTCCAGATCGGGATAGAACCAGGGCTTCATGCGCGTGTCGCGCGCATCCTTCAGCCAGCGTAGGAAGTGGTCCGTGGCCCGCTGCGGGCGATAGGCGTCGAACACCTTGATTGCGAATCCACGCTGCCGGAAGATCTCCGCCGCGGCGCGCACGGCCTCCGCCGCGGGCCGGGTCAGCAGCGCCAGCGGCAGGTCGTAGCCGTCGATGCGCTCGCCCACGAAGTTGAAGGCCGTGGCGTAGCGCATCTCCTGCAGGGCGTCCGGCACATAATTCGACAGCAGGACGAAGCCGGAGGGATCGTGGATGTCGGGCAGGGATTCTGTTTGCATCACGGGGTCGCGCCTCCCAGAATGGTTTTCTCCACCTCCCGCAGCGCCCGGTCCGCTTCGGGGATGGGCATGAGCGGATACTCGTGGTTCAGCCCTGTTCCGATGTGAAAGTCCACATCGACGCCGGCTGCGGAGAGGGCGTCGTTCAGAAGCAGCAGATCGGGATACAGCAGCTCCCGGGTGCCGGCGTAGAGGGTCACCGGGGGCAGGCCGGTCATTTCGCCGAACAGTGGGCTCGCGCGCCAGTCGTGGGGATCGAGATCGCCCGCCCAGAAGCGCCCGTGTACCTTGACCAGCTCCAGATGCAGAATCGGCTCCACGGAAACGTATTTCCCGATGTCCGGGTTTTCCATCGTAACGTCCACCCAGGGAGAGAACAGGATCAGCCGCTCCGGCAGGGGAAGGCCGTCACGGACGAGCGCCTCCGCCAGCTGCAGCGCCAGTCCGCCGCCCGCGCTGTCGCCCATCAGCAGGATGCGCCGGCCGGGGCGCGCCGCCACGCAGTCCAGGTATACCTCGAGGACGTCCCTGCCGGTGCCCACGCAGTCGCTGTAAGGCACGAGGGGGTAGTCCGGCGCGACGATCTCCGCGCCAGTGGAGCGGGCCAGCCGGTTCAGCAACCGCCAGTGATAGGGATTGAAGCCGTGGATATAGGCCCCGCCGTGCAGGTAGAAGAGGGTGGCGGGCGCATCCTCCCGGGCGTTCAGCGTAAAGACAGACATGCCCTCCCGCTCGCCGCGTTCCACGCTGACGTCGAAGTGCGTGCTCTCCGGGATCGCGTAGTCGCGTCTTTCGACAGCGCGCAGGGCCTCCAGGCGCGCGATCTCCTCCGCCGCCGTTCGGCTTTTGGCGTTGCGGTGGGCGCAGATGCGCTCGTAGATCGTCGCCCGGAGCGAGCGGTGCCAGATCAGGTGGGACAGGCCCACCGCGCAGCCCAACAGCGCCACCGCCACGGCGAGCGCAATGGCCGCGCCGACAATCCATTTTTTCTTCATGAACAAATGCCTCCCGCCCGGCGCGCCTTGCGCCGCCCGTGTCCCCATTATACTATGCAGAGGGCGGTTCGGCAAGCGCGGAATGGCGACTGTGAACAGTTTGCAAACAAGCTCACGACAAAACTTGACAGTGGGGTGGGAAGGCTATATAATACATTTGCAATACTATTGAAACAGATGACGGGTATCCGGGACGGCGGACCGGAACCCGGGAGGTGAGAAAGGTGAGTCAACGCAATACGAGCGTCGGCAGCGCGTCGACGGGCGTCCAGCGCCCATCCCGCAAGCGCGCCATATCGGCGAGGGGCCTCGGTGGAATCCTGCTGCTGATTCTGCTGCCCCCGGTGGGACTGTTTTATCTGTGGCGAAATGGCGTGTTCCGCACCCGCGGCAGGATGCTGCTGACCACGCTCGCGGCGATCGAGATGATGGCCATTTGCGTGGTGCTGACGCCCCGCGCCGAAGTGGCCACCCAGAAGCCGCTGCCCGTCACTCCGCAGAGCGTGACGGCGGCCCCGGAGGAGGAAAACCTGAACGCGCTCTACAACATCGAGGAGCTGCTGTATGAGAAGAACCTGGCGGATGTGGTCGCCCAGGGCGGGAGCGCCAACGATCTGCTGACCGAGGAGGAGAAGCTGGAGAAGCAGGAGGTCAACCGGGAGGAGATCCTGAACACCATCGTCTACGCCGTGTACAACCACGCCCAGCGCTATCATTCGCAGATGGTCTGCGGCACGCAGACCAACGGACGCGCCCTGACGGTGCAGGAGGCCATGATGGAGGCGCTGAGCCCCTGTCCCGACTGCAATCCGCCGGTCTGGACGGATTGACACCCCGCCGCCGCGGCAAATGCGGCCGTCCGGCATAAAACATTCGAAGGAAAGTCATAATTATAACCTTGATTTACCTATGGAACCATCCTATCATTATGATAGAATGGTTCTATTCATATGGAAAACCATGAAAACCGGAGGCCGCGCAGTGCAGACGCGCGAGCGGATGGGAAACGTATTTGAGAAACGAACGGAGGCCAAGCTATGTTTTGCTCCAGATGCGGCAAGACCCTGACGGCGTCGGACCAGCAGTGCCCGCATTGCGGCAATCCCGTAGGGGAAAGCCGGTTTGAGGGAACACCCTATACCTCGGCACAGCCGCACATCCTTCCGGATGCGCCCGTCAAGCAGGCCGCGGCGGCCTATACCCGCACCACCTATACCACCATCCCCGAGGAGCGGCAGCAGGAGGGCGACGTCGATTCCCGCACCACCTACCGGCCGGTGTATGAGGGCGCTTCCGCGCCGGAGGAGATCCGGCGGGACATGCGCGCCAAGGTGAACGGCGCCGATGAGCAGCCCGCGCCGCAGGAGGAGATCACCAAGGAGGAGCTGTCCAGCGAGGCGCTGGACACGCTCAACGCCGTGGACGAGGAGCTGAAGATGGAGGACATGGATACCTCCGAGTTGCACACCCGTCCCATCGAGTCCGTCGGCCGCGCGGGCATCAGCGCGGGCGTGGAGGATTACATCCAAAAGCTCGAGGCCAACCAGAGCCGGAAGGCCGCGCGCAGGCGCCGCAACTATGAGGAGAACGCCGCCGAGGGCGCCTACGCCACGCCCGAGGATCAGACCGTCTACGACGACCTGCAGGCCGCCGGCCCCGACGCCGGGCAGAGCGAGGTCTTTGACGACATTGACGAGGATGAGTTCGACGAGATGCGCTACGGCCGTACGCTGGGTCTGAAGGACATCCTGAAGGTGGCCCTGATCATGGTCCTGGCGGCCGCCCTGATCGTGGGCGGCGTGATGTGGTTCCGCCACGTTCGCGGTAGCCAGTCCTCCGCGAAGATCGAGGGCGTCAGCGAATCGCTGTACACCGACGGCATCGCCCTCGTCAAGTCCCACACGGAGAACGACTACATCAGCGACCTGATCAACGTCTACGCCGGCGAGGGCACGGTGGCCTTCGCGCAGCGCGCCTCCGAAGACGCGGCGGCCATCGATGCGCTGCTGCCCGAGGAGCCCGCGGTGAACGACACGCTGTTCGTGTCCGCGCTGCAGAACATCCAGTCCAACCTGGGGAACGCCATCCTGATGGACGCCACCGCGGCATCCTCCGGGGCGACGGACGGCGAGGCGGATTCCGCGGCACGCTGGGCCATCGTCAACAACGCCATCTCGCAGCTGGAAAACGCCACCACGGCGGCGGAGCTCACCGCGATTCTGAACGGCGAGCAGGTCACCGTGGTCACCGAGCCGACCCCGTCGCCGACGCCGGATGTCACCGCCTACACGTCGCTGCAGAAGGGCGACAAGAGCGACGCGGTGCTCGAACTGCAGAACCGGCTGTTTATGCTGGGCTTCCTGCTGGATGACCGCGACGGCGCCTTCGGCAACAAGACCCAGACGGCCGTGAAGCTGTTCCAGTCCGCGGCGGGCCTGGAGGTTACCGGCATCGCCGACAGCGTGACACAGTCCGTGCTGTACTCCGACAGCGCGCCGATGACCGAGTATGCGCAGATTACCCCGACGCCCGCCCCGACGGAGGATGCGGGCTATGCCGCCGATGAGGATTATGCCGACGAGGGCGGCGAGGCGGCCGTGGACGACGGGAGCGCTGCGGAGGAGACGGACGCGGAACTGGGAGATCCCGTGATCTGACCGAACGCAGGCGACAACAGAGCAATGGAGCGATAGGCATCGGCCAGCCGGCCAGGGGGAACGGAGAACGTCCGCGGCCCCGGCGCGCTGTCTGATGCCTGCGCTGTTTTATCGACGAAGGAGGTTCACCATGCAGACGCCCATCGTTGCGCTGATCTACGACTTTGACAAGACGCTTTCCCCCCGGGACATGGAGGAGTATTCCTTCATGCCGGGCATCGGCGTGGAGCCGGACGACTTCTGGGGGCAGTGCGCGGAGTTTTCCCGGCAGCACCAGATGGACGGCATACTGACCTACATGTATCTGATGCAGAAGCTCTCCAAGGGCCGCATGGAGCTGACCCGGGACGCGCTGCGCCGGCTCGGCGGGGCGGTGGAGTTCTTCCCCGGCGTCGAGAGTTGGTTTGACCGCATCAACGCCATCGGCGGCGAAAACGGCGTGACCGTGGAGCACTACATCATCTCCTCCGGCCTTACCGAGATCATCCGGGGCTCCGCCATCGGCGACAAGTTCAAGGCCGTGTTTGCCGCCTCCTTCCTGTACGACGAATCCGATCACCCGGTGTGGGCCACCAGCGCCGTGAACTACACCAGCAAGACCCAATATCTGTTCCGCATCAACAAGGGCATACTGGACGTGACCAACGACCGGGACCTGAACGCCTTCACGCCGGCCTACATGCGGCGCGTGCCCTTTTCCAACATGATCTACGTGGGCGACGGCCTGACCGACGTGCCCTGCATGAAG
>JAFWBZ010000300.1 GCA_017537105.1 Clostridia bacterium
CCACGCCGCTGGCGATGGTGCCCACGCCGGTGGAGGACACCAGCTTCACGGTGATCTTCGCGTCCTCGTTGGCGCATTGAAGGTCATAGATCAGCTCCGCCAGGTCCTCTATGGAATAGATGTCGTGGTGGGGCGGGGGAGAGATCAGCGATATGCCGGGCGTGGAGCAGCGGGTCTTGGCCACGCTGTCCGTCACCTTCGCGCCGGGCAGGTGGCCGCCCTCGCCGGGCTTCGCGCCCTGGGCCATCTTGATCTGGATCTCCCTGGCGCTGAGCAGATAGTCCCGGGTCACGCCGAAGCGCCCGGAGGCCACCTGCTTGATGGCGGAGTTCCATTCCGTGCCGAAGCGCTCCGGCAGCTCGCCGCCCTCGCCGCTGTTGGATTTACCGCCCAGGTGATTCATGGCAACTGCCAAGCACTCGTGGGCTTCCCGGGAGATGGAGCCGTAGGACATCGCGCCGGTCCTGAAGCGCCTGGCGATGCTCTCAACAGGTTCCACCTCGTCGATCGGCACGGGATTGCATACCTCATAGTTGAAGTCCAGCATGGCGCGGATGGTGCGCGGGCCTTCGTGCTCGACAAGTGCCGCGTACTCGTCGAACTTTGCCCTGTCGTCAGTCCACACCGCCTGCTGCAGCAGATGGATGACCTTCGGGCTGTAGAGATGCTCCTCGGTCCCCTCGCCGGCGCGCAGCTTGTGGCGGCCGACGCTGGGCAGGCCCGCACGGATGGGATTCAGGAACGCTTGGTCGTGGTGATGCCGGCTGTCGGCCTCCACGTCGTGCAGCCCCTTCCCGCCAAGGGTGGTCGGCGTGTTGGTGAAATACTGATCGACGAACTGCGCATCCAGCCCCACCGCCTCGAAGAGCTGGGCGCTCTGGTAGGCCTGCAGCGTGGACACGCCCATCTTGGAGGCGATCTTCAAAACGCCTGCGGTCAGGGCTTTGTTATAGTTACCTATGGCATCCTCGGAAAGGTTCGCCAGGATGACCGCGTGGGCCAGGTACGGGCACACCGCCCGCGCGCCGTAGGCGATCAGCATGGCCAGCTGGTGGGTGTCGCGGGGCTCGCCGCTCTCCAGGATCACGGAGACCTTGGTCCTCTTTTTGATTTGAATGAGGTGCTGTTCCATCGCCGAGACCGCCAGCAGCGACGGGATGGCCAGATGTTCAGCGTCCACGCCCCGGTCGGACAGGATGAGGATGTTCGCCCCCGACCCCCAGGCTGCGTCGCAGGCGGCGAAGAAATCCCGCATGGCCTGGCGAAGTCGCGTCCTAACCGGATAGAGCAGGGAGATTTCCCGCACCTTGAAGGCGGGATGATCGATGTCCCGGATGCGCTGCAATTCCGCCTGCGTCAGCACCGGCGAGGGCAGCTCCAGCACGGTGGGGTTGTCCGGATCATGCGTCAAAAGGTTTCCATCGTCGCCGATGTAGATGGAGCAGTCCGTCTTGCAGGCCTCCCGCAGGGCGTCGATGGGCGGGTTCGTCACCTAGGCAAAGCACTGCCTGAAGTAATCGTACAGCGGCGGGTGGGCCTTCGACAGCGCGGCGATGGGCTCGTCCGCGCCCATGGAGACGATGGGCTCCTGACCGGTCTCCGCCATTGGAAGGATGACATCCTGAATGTCCTCGTAAGCGTAGCCAAAGGCCTTGCAGAGGGTTTCTATGTTTTCAACTTTGCCATGTACAGAGGCTTCGGGCAGATCTTCCAGCCTGACGATCTGCTTGACCCACTCCCCATAGGGGTGCTCCGTGGCAAAATGAGCTTTCAGATCCGCCGATTCCAACAGCTCACCGGTGTGCAGGTTTGCCATCAGCACGTCTCCGCCCTTGAGCTTCCAGCGGCGGCGGATGTGGGCATTTTCCTCGAACAGCACGCCCGCCTCGCTGGACAGGATCAGCCGCTTATCGTCCGTCAGGGCGCAGCGCAATGGGCGCAGGCCGTTCCGGTCCAGCGACGCGCACACGCTGTCGCCGTCGGAATACAGGATCGCGGCGGGGCCGTCCCAGGGCTCCATCATCGTGGCATAGTAGCGGTAAAGATCGTGCCAGGGTCGGACTTCACGCTCTCCCTGCCAGGGTTCGGGCAATAAAACCATGCCGGCCAGTGGCAGCGGGAAGCCGTTCATGGCCAGGAATTCCAGCGCGTTGTCCAGCATCTGGGAATCGCTGCCGTCCGGATCCACCACGGGCAAAACTCTCTTCATGCTGTCGCCCATGACCGCCGACCGCATGGTCTCCTCCCGGGCCTTCATGCTGTCGTGGTTGCCACGGATGGTGTTGATCTCGCCGTTGTGCAAAAGCATCCGCTGGGGGTGCGCCTTGGACCAGCTGGGGAAGGTGTTCGTGGAGAAGCGGGAGTGCACCATGGCCATGGACGAGACGTAGCGCACGTCCTGGAGATCGTCATAAAAGGAACGAAGCTGTGAAACCAGCATCATGCCCTTGTAGACGATGGTGCGGGAGGACAGCGAGCAGATGTAGGTATCCGTGTCCTGCTTTTCAAACACCCGGCGCAGGACGTACAGCCTGCGGTCGAAGTCCGCGCCCGGCGCAACGCCGACGGGCCGCTTCAGAAAGCACTGCCTAATGCGGGGCATGGTGCGCCTCGCGCCCGCGCCCAGCTGGGCCGGGTGACAGGGCACGTCCCGCCAACCCAGCACGGGGATGCCCTCCGACGCCGCCAGCTGGTCGAAGATGCGGCGGATGTTGGAAACGCCCACTGTATCCTCCGGCAAAAAGAACATCCCGACGCCGTAGTCGCCGGGCTTGCCGAGGGATATGCCTTCCTCCCGCGCCCATGCGGTGAAGAATTCGTGGGGCAGCCGGGTCATGATGCCCACGCCGTCGCCGGTAGTGCCCAGGGCGTC
>JAFWBZ010000301.1 GCA_017537105.1 Clostridia bacterium
CTATGCGCCATCGTTCTACAGGGCCCTTGCGCTCAGCGTGTTTTCTCCCTGGGATGGCCCCGGCAATTTTTTGGCGCTGAATCTCGCCCCGCTGGCTGCGCCGGGGCTGATCGCCCTGCTTTTCATGCGCGGCGGGAAGGCGAGGCAGGCGCGCGTGGCGCTGGTTCTCTGCTTCGCGGCGGCCTGCGTGCCCGCCGCCGGCCTGGTGATCAATGCCGGCGCCTATGTCACCAACCGCTGGAGCTATGCGCTCAACATGTTCTCGGCGCTGGGCTGCGCCCTGGGCCTGCCCGTGGCCTTTGAAAAGCGCGGGACCCATTCGAAGATCATTGCCGGGCTGGCCATGGGCGTCTCGCTGCTGCTGGCGGCGGGCATTCTGAAGTGGGGCGATAAAAAGCAACTGGTCGCGCCGGGACTTCTGTTTGCCTTCGCCGCGCTGCTGCTGGCTTATCAGCTGGATCTGACGCGGCAGTTGAATCAGCATCGGCTCTGCGCGTGCGCATCGATCCTGCTGGCAATAAGCTGTGCGCTGTATGCCGCCATCGGATACCTGCCGAGGGGCTACGGCTACATCCTTCAGCAGGAGCCGGTGGGGCTGTATGATGCAATTGCCAGCAGATCCGGCGCGCAGCTGATTGACGATGACGGCGTCTACCGCGTGTCGCAGGGCAAATTCGACGATGCCAATGCGCCGGTCCTGGACTATATGGGCACATCCTTTCATTGGAGCCTTGTGAACGCCAGGATCAGCGCATACTATCAGAAGCTCAACCTGCCGACGCTGTCCACGACCTACCATGTCTATGGCTTGGGCGCGAATGCCTGGATGAATACCGCCGCATCGGTGAAGTACTTCATGAAGCATGATGGGGACGATCACGTGGTTCCCTACGGCTTTCAGGAAGAACAGCAGCTGACGATGCCGGATGGCAGTGCCGCGGCGGTCTATGAAAACAGCCATGCGCTGCCCCTGGGCTATGCCTTTGACGCAACGCTTTCCGAGCACGATTACGATGCGCTACCGGTGGAGGCGCGCTTTCAGGCGCTGCTGGAGCGCGCCATCGTAGATGAGCCCGGCGCCATGGCGGCGGTGCCGGAGCGTTCCATCGAAAGCGCGGCGGTGACCGTGCCTTACGAGATCGTCGGCATGGAGAACGTGGAAATGGATGGCAAGTCCATCCGCGCGGAGGAAAACGGCAGGATCAGGCTGTCCTTCCATCCGGAAGCGGACAGCGAAGTGTATGTGCTGTTCAAGGGATTGAAGACGAACAGCGATGCAAAGGTACATGACGGCCTGATCACATTGCAGACCGGCGAGGGCATTGCCGAGGCCAATGTTTTGCATCCCAGGAACAACTTCTACTATGCCAAGGAGGATTACGCCTTCTGCATAGGCAGCCTTGCGCCGCAGGGATGCGATATCGTGTTCGAATGCGCCATGGACTACACCTATGATGAGCTGCGCGTGGTGGCGCTGCCGATGGCGGCCTATCGCGCGGCGGCGGAGGCGAGAAGGAGCGAGGCCATGACGGATGTTGAACTCGGCAGGGACAGCATCAAGGGCAGGATCTCGATTGCCGGCGATCGCATCCTCCAAATCGCCGTGCCCCACAGCGATGGCTGGCGCGCATGGGTGGACGGCCAGGAGCAGCCGGTGCTGCACTGCGGGGGCATGTATATGGGCATTGCGCTGGATGCGGGCGAGCATGACATAGAAATGCGCTATGTCACGCCGGGATTGATTCCCGGAGCCATCATTTCCGCCATCGCGCTGCTGGTGACGCTCGCCCTGGCGATCGTCACCCGGAGGCGGCGAAGGCATGGAAGGGAAAGGGCTTAGGTTCCGAAAACCCCCGGTTCTGTTCATTGTTATCCTGCAATAGCATTACACTGGTTGTGTTTGTCGTCCTGATTGACAGAGCATGGGAACCGGTAGTATAATGACCGATAAGGATTGGATGAAGGGAAGACAGGCCATGGATAGGCATGAAAATAAGAAGAGGATTCGCCTGCCCCTGCACACGTGGTTGGCGCTGTATCTGGTAATAGTATCTGTGGCGTTTGTAGCCAGTGCCGTGTTTAATAACAAGGCGACGCTGGTTGCTATGTTGGCGGTGGCGCCGGTCATAGCGATCTACGTTTTTTTGGAAATGCGAAACCGGGATATCCGGTGGAGCCGCTACAATCTTCTCGTGGCGGCGCTGGCGGCGCTTTTTCTGATTCTGACGATTATTCGCGGTGTTTACACCGTATACGCCGGATGTAACCTGACGCTGTGTCTGGCGGCCTTTGTGATTGGCATTGCGCCTGCGAGCCTTACGCGCGAGGAGATCCATCGGGAGACCCGGCTGGTGGCGATGGCGACAGTCTTTGCTTTCCTGCCCCTTGTGATCCTGGCGTTGGTGAGCGTTTTCACCGCCAGACCGATTTACCTGTTGGATCCGGAGCGCCCGCTGGGCATCCAAACCGTGGGACAGGTCGGTGATCGCCTCTTTCTGGGCATTCATCCGAACTACGTTGCCTCGATTTGTGTACAGTGCATTCTGCTTGCAGTGTACCTCTTTGGGAACGCCCGGTCTCGCGTCATGAAAGCGGCACTTGCGGCGGCCATGTTGATCTATTTCCTTGCCATCGTCCACACTCAGAGCCGTTCCGGAAGCATTGTGCTGGGGATTGGAGTGGGCGCGCTGTGTTTTCGCTGGTCCTGGAGGCGGTTTGCCCAAAATCGGGTGGCGGCTTTGACCGTTGGGTTTTTGCTGGCGGCAGCTTCGGTGGTGATGTGCCTGCTGTTGATCGGATGGGTTTATCAGTGGGATGTGCGGCTCGCGCTGCGCCTGAATCCCTGGATTGAGTCGGAGCATGCAGCCGCCTCTCGCATCGCCACAGAGGGCATGAGCCTGACGCAAAACGGCAGGGGACTGCTCTGGAAGGGTGTGCTGCGGTACCTTCGCGCGAACCCGCTGACGCTGTTGATCGGCCTTGGCGCGCAGCATGTTTTCCGATTTATCGCGCCCTTCACCGGAACGGATTACTGGTATGGATACCTTCACAACAACTTCTTTGAGATCGTCGTGCGCGGCGGGCTGCCCATGCTGGGGCTGGTCGTCGCCATGCTGCTGGGTCTGGTGCGCCCTTGCGTGCGCCAGCTGCTCGGACCCGACAGCGAAGGGGAGCGGTGGAGCTGCATCCGGCCCATTCTGGTGGGGGTCATGCTTGCGGTGTGCGTGAGCGAGGCGATGTTGTTCGTATACGCCAGCTTTTCGAACATATTGTTCTTCATTCTCTGCGGGCAGTTGACGCTGTTGGAGGAGGAACATCAAAGAGACTGATTGGTAAAAGAGGACTGAAATGCCATGAAAACGCCTGTATTGTTCATCGTGATACCCTGCTACAACGAGCAGGAGGCGCTGCCCATCACGGCGAAGCGCCTGACGGAGCTGACGGACGACATGCTGGCCCGGGGGATCATCGATCCCGCGAGCCGCATCGTGCTGGTGGACGACGGCAGCCGGGACGCCACCTGGCAGGTGATCTCGGATCTGCACGCGGCGGACGGGCGCTTCGAAGGGGTGAAGCTGGCCCACAACGCCGGGCACATGAACGCGCTGTGGGCGGGCATGACGCTATCCGCGGAGCGCTGCGACTGCGTGATCACCATCGACGCGGACCTGCAGGACGACGTGAACGCCATGTACGGCTTCCTGGAGGAATACGGCAAGGGCGCCGACGTGGTGGCCGGCGTGCGCGCCAGCCGCGAAAAGGACACCTTCTTCAAGCGCACCACCGCCCAGGGCTTCTATAAGCTGATGAACAAGCTGGGCGTGGAGATGGTCTACAACCACGCGGACTACCGGCTGCTGTCGAAGCGGGCGCTGCAGGCACTGCTGTCCTTCGGCGAAGTGAACATGTTCCTGCGGGGTATGGTGCCCATGCTGGGCTTCAAGACCGCGCAGGTGACCTATGCCCGCGGCGAGCGCGTGGCGGGGGAGAGCAAGTATCCGCTGAAGAAGATGGTCGCCTTCGCCATGGAGGGCATCACCTCCCTGTCCAACAAGCCGATTCGCTACGTGCTGCTGGTGGGCGCGCTGTGCGTGCTGCTGGGCGTGGTGATGGCGGTGTATGTCATCGCCTCCCTGGTGCGCGGGCACACCGTGGCCGGCTGGGCCTCCATCATGATGTCCATCTGGCTGCTGGGCGGCGTGCAGCTGATGGCCCTGGGCCTGATCGGCGAGTACATCGGCAAGATCTACATGGAGACCAAGCGAAGGCCAAAGTTCATTCTCGAGGAGCACCTGAAATAAAACAACGGGGCGCGCCGGGAGAAATCCGGCGCGCCCCTTGCATTTCGAAGGCGCTTTCCTCAGTTGAACTTCAGGTGCTTGCGCAGCTGCTTGTAGATGAAAAGGTCGATGTCGCGGCCCACGCGGCCGGGCAGCAGGCAGATGTTGGCGGAGTGCCAGCGCATGCGGCGGTACAGCCCGGGCTTGCGCCAGCGGAGGTCGTCCCACAGGGCATCCGCCTTTTCCAGGTTTTCCGGGGTGTCCGACAGCCACAGGTAGATCGTGCAGATCATCAGCATGATGGACAGGTAGTGGTACATGTAGGCGGCCAGGCGGTGCTGGGTGCGCTCCAGCGCATCCAGGTCGTGGGCGTCGATCAGCAGGCGCGTGACCAGGATCTGCTGGTCGATGCGCCGGATCAGGTTCTGCTCGGTGACGGACTGGTCGTCCCGCCCGATGAAGTACCGGTACAGGTCGATGTCCAGGTACCACAGCGTGCGCACGCTGGGCAGCGGCTGGTAGACGAACAGGTTGTCCACGTAGAAGGTGTGCTTTGGCAGCGACAGCCCGCTCGCGCGGAGCACTTCGGTGCGGTAGACGGCGGCGTGCATCGTGATGAACTGGGCGACGTTGAAGTGGCCCAGCTCGTTCCAGCCGAAGCTCCGCTCCACCGGGAGCGCGTTCTTGAAGCGCACGGCGTGTCGGGTGTTGTCCGCGGCGTGCTCGTAGACGTAGTTGCACACCACCAGATCGATGGGCTTTTCCATGAGCGAGAACATGCGCAGCTTGTTCATCAGTCTGGTCAGCGACTCCGCGTCCAGCCAATCGTCGGAATCCACGACCTTGAAATAGAGGCCCGTCGCCCGGAGGAGGCCCTGGTTCACGGCCTCGCCGTGTCCCCCGTTTTCCTGGTGGATGACGCGGACCACGGCCGGGTATTCGGCGGCATAGCGGTCAGCGATGGCCCCGGTGCCGTCCGTGGAGCCATCGTCGATCAGAATGATTTCCGCCTCCTCGCCCGCGGGCAGCAGGGATTGTATGCAGTGCTCCATGTAGGCTTCCGAGTTGTAGCAGGGCACCGCGAAGGTGATCAGATTCAAGCGGTTTCGCTCCCTTTGCGTTTTCATAGGGCATATAGAGCTATTTTAGCACTTCTTGCCCCGGGAAAAAGCAACGGAGGATTATTTCGGAGATAATTGTGCATTGAGAATCGGTGTCCGCGCCGCGGCGAGGAGATGGCGCCGGCGGGCTTTTACACTTAACATTGAGCGGCTATAATAGAGGGCAACCATCAATCCGCCTGAAATGAGGGAAAGAGCATGGCACACTACCTGGTCAAGCAGTTCTTTACAGACATGCCCGCAGCCGACGTCGCCGGCGTGAAGGTGAACGGCTGGGTGCGCACGATGCGCGAATCCAAGACCTTCGCCTTCGTGGAGCTCAACGACGGCACCTATTTCAAGAACCTCCAGATCATCCTGGAGGCCGACAAGCTGCCGAACTATCGGGAGATCACCCGGGCCATCGGCGTGGGCGCGGCCATCGAGGCCGAGGGCACGCTGGTGCTGACCCCCGGCAGCAAGCAGCCCTTCGAGCTGAAGGCCGAGAAGGTGACCGTGGTGGGCGAGAGCCCCTCGGACTACCCCCTCCAGAAGAAGGGCCACACCATGGAGTACCTGCGCACCATCCAGCACCTGCGGCCCCGGGCAAACCTGTTCCAGTGCGCCTTC
>JAFWBZ010000302.1 GCA_017537105.1 Clostridia bacterium
CAGCACGCGGTGCAGGACACCATCACCAACTGGACCCGCTATCCCAGCATGCGCTACTCCAACGACCGCTCCACCCAGGCCTCCCTGGGCGGCGGCGAATACCTCACTGTGGTGCAGCCCCAGTGCGCCGCGGCGGTGATGAACTGGCACACCGGCGAGCTGGTGGCCATCGTCGGCGGGCGCAGCGAGCCCGTGCAGCGCAAACAGCTGAATCGCGCCTATCAGAACGACATGCCCGTCGGCTCCTCGCTGAAGCCGCTGGCGGTCTACGGGCCGGCCTTCGACATGGGCTACTCCCCCGGCACGCCGGTGTTGAACCTGCCCATCCCCATCAAGGACTGGGCCGGCGGCCAGGGCTATCCCGCGAACTTCTCCGGCGGCAGCTTCACCGGCGTGGAATCGATGCGCCGCGCCATCACGCTGTCCCACAACACCTCCACGGCCCACGCGCTGATGGACTACGTGGGCATCCCCAACGCCGTCACCTACCTGCTGAAGCTCGGCGTCGATCCCGATCACATCTGGGCTACCGGCTCCGGACTCGCGCTGGGGTCCTCCGGCCTCTCCGTCATTGAGCTGGCCACCGCCTTCGGCGCCATTGCCAACAGCGGCGTCTATCAGGAGCCCTACGCGTTCACGCAGGTCCTGAATCCCGACGGCACCGTCTACATCGACGTCAACGAGGTGCAGGAGACCTGGCAGGCCTTCAAGCCTTCCACGGCGTACATGCTGGTGGACGTGCTCAAGGGCTGCGTCAGCGACAACGGCACTGGCGCCCGCGCGCGCTTCGGCAATCTGACCGTCGCGGGCAAGACCGGCACCAACACCAACAACATCGGCGTCACCTTTGCCGGCATGACCGGCTACTACTCCGGCGCGGTGTGGGTCGGCTCGGACAACTACAAGCCGCTGACCTCCAGCGCCACCGGCGGCACCTATGCCGCGCCGCTGTGGGCTTCGATCATGTCCAAGGTGCATGATTTGACCGGCTGCACCGAGGACCGTGCGATCATCAGCGGCTCGCCCGCCCAGTACGGCCTGACCGTCGCCACCGTGTGCGCCGTCTCCGGCATGGCCCCCACGACGGCCTGTGCCAACGACGTCAACCGCTACGGCACCAACACCGACTACTTCCTCGAGGGCACGCAGCCCACTCAGACCTGCAATATGCATCGCTCCGTAAAGGTGTGCATGGACAGCCGGCGCGTGGCCAACGCCCGCTGCCGGAACGTGCGCACCGTGGGCATCATCTACATCCCCGAGGGGCATCCGCTGCGGTACGCCAAGGATCTGTCGGACGTGACCGAATACTTCATCGGCGCCGCCACCAACGAGACGCTGACCAGCCTCGGGCGGTGCGACATTCACTGACACACTGACACCCCCGCACGTCATTCGCGCCGGAGTCGGCTCGCAGGAGCCCCTCCGGCGCGTTCTTTTGTGGCAGTGCGAGATCCCACACAGGGGACATGGAGACGACTCTTTACAGAGGCGCCGCTTCGCACAGGTCGCGTCGCCCCACCGGTGTGACAGATTGCGCGGGTGCACATCCCCGCTGTAGCTCTGCAGTGGAGGCGGGAGATGCGCTGCTCCGCAAAACAGGGACAGCCCCGCATGATTCACGATCATCATGCGGGGCTGTCCTGTTTCTTCAATGGAACCGCGGCTTGTACCCTTGTACCGTCAGGTTCCGGCGGTGATGCTGGTCGGCGGATTGCAATACGGGCAGGCCTTGTAGCCCCAATCCTTTGCGTACTGCAGGGTGATGGCGGTGCCGCTCTTCATGCCGGTGCCGGAGCACTTCGCCGACTTGTGGTAGTAGTAGTACTGGGCTCCGGTCAGGCTGACGTACACCTTGGTGTTCCCGGCGGCGGAATACTGCTTCGTGGAAACCTTCGCCTTGCTGTAGCTGACCGTGTTCTTGGTGGATACGCCGGTATTGACGCCCTGCTTGCACACCGGGCACAGCTTCTTGCCCAGCGCCCTGGCCTGGGCGAGCGTTCCGGTCTTGGCGCCGGAACCCGCATGGGCCTTGTAATAGTGGTAATACTTGTCGCTTCCGGTGGAGTAGACCTTCTTGTTCGCCGCGGCCAGGCAGGTCGGGCAGGCCTTCTTGCCGTAGTTCAGGGCCGTCTCCAGCGTGATGCGGGAGGGATTGGTCATGCCGCCGCAGTTGCGCCTGGCGTGGTAATACTTGCCGGAGGTGGTGGCATACACCTTGATGCCGGAGGTGCCGCTCTTGTAGGTGCTCTTGACAGTGAGCTTCTTGGTCTTCGTCACGCAGTAGGGGCAGGGCTTGTAGCCATAGCCCAGCGCGGACGCGAGGGTGCCGCTCTTAGCGCCCACGCCCGCGTGGGTCTTGCTGGCGTGGTAGTACTTGCCGCCGCGGGTAGCGTAGACCGTGCGGTTCGCAGAGGACGCGCACACCGGGCAGGCGCGCTTGCCGTAGTTCATCGCGGTCTCCAGCGTGATGCGGGAGGCGTAGGTCATGCCGCCGCAGTTGCTCCGGCGGTGATAGTACTTGCCGTCCGCCCGCGCGTACACCTTGATGCCGGACTTACCGCTGGTATAGGTGTGGCTGTTCTTGAGCTTCGCAGCCGCCGCCTTGAGGGCCGCTATGGTCGACGCACTGGGCGTCTTTGAAGTCGTGGTCGTATTCGCGGCGGCGGTCTTTGCCGTGGTCGACGTCTTCGCCGCGCTCGTGGAGGTCGTCCGGGTCTTCAGGCAGTAGGGGCAGGCGGTCTGATTGAGCATCAATGCCTGCGCGAGCGTACGCGCCTGTCCATTCTTCATGCCAGACTGCTTGCATACGCTCGCTGCATGGTAGTTCTTGCCGCCCGAGGTGGAGTATACCGTTCGGTTCGCCGCGCTGGCGCAGGTCGGGCAGGCCTTCTTACCGGCGTTGATCGCTTGCCGCAGCGTCACGCGGCTCGCTCCCTGCATGCCTGAGCAGTTGTTCTTCAGGTGGTAGTAGGCGCCGCCCCGGGTGGCGTACACGTAGGTGTTCGATGCCGTCGCCTTCGTGCTGGCGGGATAGGCCTTTGCGACGGTCGTGGTGGTCCCGCCGGAGGAGGTGCTCCCGGTGGACGCCTTCGAGGACGTCGTGGTGGTCGTGCCCGTCTTGTTCAAGGCGGAGTCCCCCGTTCCCGTGGAGGAACTGCTCCAGCAGCGCGGGCACTTCTTGTAGCCCGCCGCCAGCGCCTGGGCCATGGTGCCGCTGCTGGCATTCTTCATGCCGGAGCACGTGGCGTAGGAGTGGTAGTAGGTGCCGCCCTCCGAGGCGTAGACCACGGTGTCGGAAGCCGATGCGCACACGGGGCAGGCCTTGCGCTTCTGGGACAGCATGGACTTCAGCGTGTAGCGCTTGGCATTCTTCATGCCTGAGCAGGTACTGTTGGTGTGGTAGTACTTGCCGTTGGTCGTGCCGTACACGTACACCTCGCCGGCGGCCTCGTCCGCCGCCTCGGCGATCTGGCTCGCCGTGGGCAGGCTGCCCTTGATACAGGTCGGACAGCGCTTCTTGCCGAGCACCATCGCCTCGGCCAGCGTGGTATCCACAGCGCCGGTCATGCCGGAGCAGGTCTTGTTCTGGTGATAGTAGGTGCCGCCCTTGGTGCAGTAGACCGTGGTACCCGCGGCCGCGCAGCAGGTGGGGCAGGCCCGCTTGCCGTTCAGCAGCGCGTCCTTCAGGCTTCCGCGACTCGCGCCCTGCATGCCGGAGCAGGTGCTGGTCAGGTGGAAGTACTTGCCGCTCTTGGTGGAATACACCGAGATGTTGCTCTGATCCGATGTGGAGGCGGAGATGAACCGCGTGGCGCCGGTCGAGATGCTGTTGACCGTCTTCAGGATGCAGACCGGGCAGGGCGTCTTGCCCGCGCGCTCGGCGGCTTCCTTCGTATAGCTCACCGCGCCGGTCATGCCGGAGCAGGTCTGATTGACGTGGTAGTAGCTGCCGCCGCGGGTGGCGTAGTAGGTAGTGGCGTCTCCGCTGCCGCCGCCCATGCACACCGGGCAGGCGGACTGCTTGCGGTTGTTCTCCGCCACCTCTCTGGGCACGCGGGAGACGGATACGCCGGAATCGATGTTGGTGCAGTCGCTCTTGCTGTGGTAGTACAGTCCCGTCGCCGGGCTGTAGACGTAGTCGGAGGCGTTCAGTGCCGCGTTGGCGGAGGCATCCGCCAGCGGCGTCGCGGTGGGCTCGACCTCTGTATCGCCGGTCAGATCGAGGCCACTCTTGGTGAGATCGTCGCCCTCGGCGTCGCCCGCGTCCTCGCCCGTCGCCTCGCCGCCGTCGGAGATCGTCAGGTCCGCCGACACGGTGCTGGTGGGCGACAGCGTGATGCTCGTCTGCTGGGTGCTGTCGTTGGCGCCGCCGAAGATGCCGGTGAAGATCAGGATCAGCGCAACGATGAACCAGATCGCCGAGGCCGCGCTGATGGCGTACCGAAGCGGCTTCTCGAAGCGGTTCCTGCGCCACAGCAGATAAATGCCCAGCGGCGGGAACAGGAACAGCAGCAGGTAGGTCACCCAGTCGTTCTCGTCCACGTACTGCATGAGCGGGCTTTGGCTCGGATAGTATCCATCGCCGGCGTCCTCGTCCGAATAGCGGTCGTCGTACGCGCCCTCGTAGCCGTCGTCGCCGTAGCCGTCATCGTACCCGTCGTCGGCATAGCCGTCGTCGTATCCATCGTCATAGCCGTCGTCCGCGTAGCCATCGTCGTCGTACCCGGGATCGTCGTCATAGCCATCATCGTATCCAGGGTCGTCATCGTAATAGTCATCGCCGTCGGCGTAGCCGTCATCATCTGCGTAGCCGTCGTCATAGCCCGGATCGGCGTAGTCCTCCTCATAGCCGGGATCGGCGTACTCGCCCTCTCCCTCGTACTCGCCGTAGCTGTCGTCGGCATCCGCCGCCGGACTCTTTCCGCCAAAAAGGCGCTTGATCTCGCCATCGCCCCAGCGATAGGCCAGACCGTTTTTCGAAAGATTGAATTTCAGCTTTCCAAGCGCATGCGTCGCCATAATGTAACCACCTTATATATTCCTCAATCGGGGCCCGTTCCAGACCGCCTGCGCAGCGCGCGCGAACTGCCTCCGGAACCATTCTATTCAATGCCATTACAAGCATACATCATAAGGGCATTGATGTCAATGTGTTTGGCTATAAAAATTGAAATTTTGTCACAATTTATTTTCATCAATGCGTCATATTTCGAAATATTATTGCAAAAATTGTACCGAAAGATCACATTCTCCCATTGCCTGCCCTGCTCCTTTGTGGTATAATGAAGGCATAATTTTGCGGAATCATTACAGGCATCCCCCGCGATGCCGATTCCTTGGAGGTTGCAGATATGTCAAACTCGAATTCTCGCGTAAAGGGCCTGCGCATCGGCCGTTACCGCATCACCCCGCTGGGGCTGGGCGTGCTGGGCGCGCTGCTGATCATCCTCCTGGCGATCCTGGCGCTGACGATATTCGATCCCTTCGGCGGTACGGATACCGCCGTAACGCGGGTGCAGGCGACGCCGACGGTGGATCCCAATGAACCCACGCCCCCGCCGACGCCCACGCCGTCTCCCTCCCCCACGCCGGAGCCCGAGCCCCGCTCGGCGACGATCCGCTCCATCGGCGAGATCGCCATGCAGCTTCCGCTGTTGAAGTCCGCCGTGAGCGAAAACACCTTTGACTTCGGGGAGATGTTCAGCTACGTCTCCGAGGCGATGGGCAACGCGGACTACACCGTGGGAGATGTCGAGGGCACGCTTGGCGGCACGCTGGATGCCTCCGGCAACGCTGCGGCGCTGATCACGCCGCCCTCGCTGATCGGCACGCTGAAGGATTGCGGCGTCGACATGCTGACGCTGGCCAATGACCACGCGCTGGACGGCGGCTTCAAGGAGCTACTGGCGGGCATCGAGAACTGCTCCACCGTGGGCATGGATTACGTGGGCGCCGCCGCCTCCGCCGAGGAGAAGAAGACGCCGGTCATCAAGGACATCAACGGCATTAAGGTAGCCTTCCTGGCGTACACCGAGTCGCTCAACGGCAACGAAAAGAAGGCCGACGAGGCGGCAATTCGCTACGGCGTCAATCTGGTCACCAAGTCCAACGCCAACTCCGACGTGGCCGCGGCCCGTGCCGCCGGCGCGGATGTCATCATCTGCTACGTGAGCTGGGGCAAGATGCTGAGCCAGGGCATCACCGAGAACCAGAAGACCATCGCCAAAGTGCTGGTGAAGGCCGGCGTGGACGTGATCATCGGCTACGGCCCGCACCTGGTGCAGCCCGCCTTCTGGCAGGAGACGACCGCGAAGGATGGCAGCGTCCACCGCACGCTGATCCTTGGCTCCGTCGGCAACTTCCTTTCCGACCAGCGCGACCGGTACACCGACTCCGGCATCATCTTCCAGTTCACGATCCAGGAGACCGGCCCCGCCACCGGCGAGTACACCATCACCAACCCGGTCTACATCCCCACCTACGTCTGGCGGCAGGATCTGGGCGACAA
>JAFWBZ010000303.1 GCA_017537105.1 Clostridia bacterium
AGAACAACAGGTTTTGTTTGCCTTCTTTTTCTTCGAAAATCAGTATATAGCTACCAAAGGCCTGCTGCATGTTGCACATGATGTCCGGCAAACTGCCCTGGGATTGGAGGTATTCCACAATGTCAACATAGGAGAGGTAGTTGGCATAGTAGTAATCGTCCAGGACGTGCTCGAAATCGTATTGCCGGACGACATAGTTGCCGTCGACCTCGTAAGAGTGATAATAGACTCCTTCATCCCGGTTCTCTCCTCCATTGATAAAGGATTCGACCGTCTCCTCGGGAATCGGTTCCGGCGCGTCCGCGGGCTGGAGCAATCGATCGCCATCCACGCGAACCAGCCCCCCGCCGCCGTACATGCGAATCGCGCCGTCGCCTTCCCGGTGGATGATGTCGCGCATGCACGCCGTCAACAGCTCTGCGCCGGTGCCGGATTCATAGTAATAGTTGTCATATGCTCTCGCATTTGTCTGTGACACTCTGCGGAAAATCGCGCTGACGCTCTTGCTTTGCTCCTTGCCTTCCTGAATGGCCTCTTCCACGCCGGTACGCACGCCATACGAAAAAAAAGCGGCGGCAAGCGCAGCAGTGAGCAGCAGGAGGACGACGATGCCCGACAACAGCTTCAACCGGGGGTGTTTCATGGACGGCAACCTCCGTGAAAAGGGTCAAGGAGAAGGAGATGTCACGGCAAAAGCCGCAGTTATCCACATCTTCCCAATTATTGTATCACAATGGATTTGCTTTGTAAACCAAGGAAATCGGCACAAGTGCGGCATTGTATCCCGGTCCTTGGAGACGGGGAGCCCCGCCGGGAGCCGGCAAGCGAAGGATGCGGAGGAAAGCAATGCCTCGCATTCAGATGTGTGGAATTGTCTGTTGACAATGGTTTTTTTCCCTGTTATGATATATTGGAAACGGGGTTTTCCATGATCTGGAAGTCTTGGTGAAATGGCCGGAATCCCAAAAGATGGCATTGAAAACCGTCTCCGATGCCATCCCATGGAATGGATTTAAGGAGGACAGTGCAATGAGTAAAAGCGCCCTTATTGAGCTAATTGTCGGTATCATTTTACTCGGTTTGTTTTTGATTTCCTGGCTGGTATTCAAAAACATCAAAGTGTCAGACTGGATTTCACTCGCTTTGGGTGTTCTGGACCTGATCGCCTTTGCCTTTACTTTGAAAAAAGAAAAAAAGTAATTGGCATGCTGATTCCAAGGTGGCATTGAGGACGGTTTTCAATGCCACCTTTTTTGCTGTCGAATGGAGATAAAGAAGGAATTGCGGGATGACAGTCTGCGCATTGGACAATGACACGCAGATTCCACGGATGTGCGGAATCATTTTCCGTGTGATGTCGACCCAGAGCACCAGCTTCCGAGTTGTTCGACGCTTTGCCGACGCACGACTGTACAGATCCCGCTTGACAATCTCTTCGGGCATGGCCTAAAATAGGGACAATGGCCGGGCGGCGTTTTCGGAAGGGAATACGGGCGGAGTGCCCCGGCGGGAGGATCGATATGAATCGCATGCGGGAACTGGTGGATCGGCTGAACGAGACCGCCTATCAATACTACACGTTGGACAATCCCAGCATCTCCGACGCGGAGTGGGACCGGATGTACGACGAGCTGGTGCAGCTCGAAGCCGAGACCGGCGAACGCCTGCCGGACTCGCCCACGCGGCGGGTGGGCGGCGAGGTGCTCCAGGGGTTTGAATCCCATGCGCACATTGCCCGGCTGTGGTCGATGGGCAAGGCGCAGTCCATCGAAGCGCTGGAGGACTGGGCCAGGCGGGCGGAAAAGCTGCGCGAGGAGGCCAACGCCGGCGGCGCGGCGCTGCCGCCCATCACCTACGTGGTGGAGCACAAGTTTGACGGCCTGACCGTCAACCTGACCTACGAGGGCGGGCGGCTGGTCCAGGCCGCCACCCGCGGCAACGGCATCGTGGGCGAGGCGATCCTGCCCCAGGTGATGACCATCCGCACCATACCGCTGGTGATCCCCTTCACTGGACGCATGGAGGTGCACGGCGAGGGCTTCATGCGCATCTCGGTGCTGGAGAAGTACAACGAGACCGCGAAGGAGCCGCTGAAGAATCCGCGCAACGCCGCGGCCGGCGCGCTTCGGAATCTGGACCCGAACGTCACCGCGTCCCGGCGGCTGGACGCCTGCTTCTACGATGTGGGCTACATCGAAGGGCGATCCTTCCGGACCCATCACGAGATGCTGGAATTCCTGCGGGAGAACCGCTTTCCGGTCTCGTCCTGCGAGCTCGACGCGAAGTCCCTCCGGGAGGCCGTGGCCGCTGTGCATCAGATCGAGCAGGACCGGGCGAACCTGGACTACATGATCGACGGCGCGGTCATCAAGATCGACGACTACGCCACCCGGGATGCCCTGGGCTATACCGACACGTTCCCCCGCTGGGCCGTGGCCTACAAGTTCGAGGCCGAGGAGATGACCACGGTGCTCGAGGACGTGACCTGGCAGATCGGCCGCGCGGGCAAGCTGACCCCGGTGGCGCGGGTCTCCCCGGTGGAGCTGGCCGGGGCCACGGTGCGCCAGGCCACGCTGAACAACTGGCAGGACATCCAGCGCAAGCGGGTAAAGCTCGGCGCGCGGGTGTGGATTCGCCGCTCCAACGAGGTCATTCCCGAGATCATGGGCCGGGTGGAGGAATTCAATGAAGGCGAGCGGGACGTGGTGAAGCCGGAGGTCTGTCCCAGCTGCGGCGCGGCCCTTCAGGAGCGCGGTGCGCACCTGTTCTGTCCCAACCGGGACGGCTGCAAGCCCCAGATCGTGATGCGGCTGAGCCACTTCGCCAGCCGGGAGGCCATGGACATCGATACCTTCTCCGAAAAGACCGCCGCCCAGCTGGTGGACGCGGGCCTGGTGCAGGAGGCGGACCAGCTCTACGCCCTGACGAAGGAGCAGCTCTGCGCCCTGGACCGCTTCGGCGAGAAGAAGGCCGAGAACCTGCTGGAGGCGCTTCAGAAGAGCAAGCATTGCCGGCTGAATGCGTTCATCCACGCCATCGGCATTCCCAACATCGGCACCAAGACCGCCCGGGACCTGGCGGACCGCTTCGGCGGAATCGATGCGCTGCGCGGGGCCAGCCGGGAGGCGCTGCTGGCCATCGACGACGTGGGGGACATCGTGGCGGACTCTATAGTGGGTTTCTTTGCCGATCCCGCCAACGCGCGCCTGGTGGATGCGCTGCTGGCTGCGGGCGTCTGTCCTGAGTGGGAGCGGCGGGATACGTCGAACGGCGCCTTCGCCGGCATGACGGTGGTGGTCACCGGCACGCTTGCGTCCATGGGCCGTTCGGAGGCCGAGGAGGCCATCCGCGAGGCGGGCGGCAAGGCCGCGGGCAGCGTGTCGAAGAAGACCTCCCTTGTGGTGGCGGGGGAGAGCGCCGGAAGCAAGCTGACCAAGGCCCAGGCGTTGGGCATACCGGTGATCGGCGAGTCGGAGTTTCTAAAATTGCTGGGGCGATGAGCGCGGACGGGGGAGGAATATGAACGGCGTACATTCCGTACAGGAGCTGATCGAGCGCACGCGGGACATGCCGCTGGAAAAGATGCGCTTCTTTATCAATGAAGACAAGCGGGAGCCTCGGTGCTTCGGCATCTACCATGACGACGCCGAGGACCGCTGGGTGGTGTACAAGAACAAGGCGGACGGTTCCCGGGCCGTGCGCTACTCCGGTCCGGACGAGGCCTATGCCGCCAACGAGCTCTGGCAGAAGATCTGCTCGGAGATCGAGCTGCGCCGGCCCAAGACCATGACTGCGGCGCAGAAGAAGCGGGCGCGCCGGGATGCGCTCATCACAGGGGGCATTGTCGCAATACTGATCGCGCTGGTGCTCGCCTTTATGGTCCACGAGTTCCGGAAGCCCAACCGGGGCTATTATCTGGTGAACGACGGCATCTATTACTGCCAGGATTCCGACTGGTACTGGTACGACGACGGAGACTGGCGGTATTACGATGCGCCGGAGGACGACAGTTGGTACGAGGGCGGCTATTACGGCGAAGAGTATCCCTATTTCGAGGACGCCGGGGACGCCTTCGAGTATTCGGATTACTATGAAGCGCCTTCGGAAGGCGATTCCGACAATTCCGGCGTCTTCGACAGCTGGGATTCCGGCGATACCGACTGGAGCAGCGACTGGTGACCCGCGCGGCGGCCCATCGCGGCCGCCTTTTCTTTAATTTTTGGGTAGGCCATAGGCAAGCCTTCCGCAATGTGGTATAATTATCTTGGTATACGAGCATCCCGGGGCCTTGGCCGCGGGAAGAACCTGAAGGAGCAGACGAGACCATGCTGAGCATGACCGGATATGGTCGGGCCGCCCGGGAGATCGACGGCCGGCAGATGACGATAGAGCTGAAGAGCGTCAACCACCGCTTTCTCGACCTGTCCTTTCGGATGCCGAGGACTCTGATGTTCCTGGAGGACGAGGCGCGCAAGGCCATCGGCGCGCGGCTCTCCCGGGGACACGTGGACGTCTTCATCACCTATCGAAACCTGCGCACCGATGCGAAGATCGTGACCGCGGATCGGGCGCTGTTCGACGCCTATGCGCAGGCGCTGGACGGCCTTTCCGGCGCAGGAATGACGGACGACCGCAGCCTGATGTCCATCGCGCGGCTGCCGGACGTGCTGGTGATTTCCGAGGCGGAGGAGGACCGCGAGGCCGTGACGGCGCTGATGCTGGACGCGCTCGGCGAGGCCCTGGACCAGCTGATCGCCATGCGCACGCGCGAGGGCGAGGCGATGAAGCGGGATCTCTCGGAGAAGGTGGATGCCGTGGAGCGCATGACCGGCGAGATCGAGGCCCGCTATCCCAGGACCGTCGACGAGTACCGGGAGCGCCTCCGCGCCGCGGTGCTGGAGCTGCTGGGAGACGCGGAGGTGGACGAGTCGCGGCTTCTGACCGAGGTCGCCCTGATGGCCGACCGCTCCGCCATCGCCGAGGAGACGGTGCGGCTCAAGAGCCACGTCGAGCAGCTGAGAAAGCTGTTTGAGAGCCCGGAGCCCATCGGGCGCCGCATCGACTTCATCGTGCAGGAGCTGAACCGGGAGGTCAACACCATCTCCTCCAAGTCCCAGGACATACCGATTACCCGGCTGGCGGTGGACATGAAGGCCGAGATCGAAAAGCTGCGGGAGCAGCTGCAAAACGTGGAATAATCCCTTTCTTCCCAATGGGTTTTCCGGGCTTGGCCCGTTTGTCCATATACATGAGATCAAAGGAGAGGTTCAAAAATGTCCAATCGCGGCAGGCTGTTTGTCATTTCAGGCCCCGCAGGCGCCGGGAAATCGGAAATCGTCAAGACGGTTCTCAAAAGGCACCCCGACGTAAAGCTCTCTGTGTCGTGCACGACCCGCGCGCCGCGTCCCGGTGAGGAGAACGGCGTAAGCTATCACTTCGTGACCGACGAGCGCTTCGACGCGCTGGTGGCCGAAAACGCCTTTTACGAGTGGGCACACGTCCATCAGAACCGCTACGGCACGCTGAAATCCGTCGTGCGGCAGGAGCTGGACGCCGGGCACGACCTGATTCTGGAGATCGACGTGCAGGGCTGCCTGCAGGCCATGGCGCAAGACCCCACTGTGACGGGCATCTTCGTCTGTCCGCCCAGCCGGGAGAACCTCGAGGCGCGCCTGCGCAACCGCGGCACGGAGACCGAAGAGGCCATCCGCGTGCGCCTGGGCAACGTGGCGAAGGAGTGCGCCACCGCCTATCAATATCACTATATCATCATCCATCAGGACTGGTCGGTCGTGCCCGACGCCCTGGAGATCGCGGCAGAAGAGGTCTATTCGATCATCACCGCCCGCCGCAGGGAGCTGGACGCCAACCGCGAGTTCCTGGACAAACTGAACGCTTCACTGAACGCTTGACGCAGGAGGTAAATGACCCATGATGACCGAACCCCCCATTGGTGAGCTGCTGGAAAAGGTGGACTGCCGCTATACGCTGGCAGTGGAGGCCTCGAAGCGCGCCCGCGAGCTGATCGGCGGCTCCCTGCCGCTGATCGATACCAAGGAAACCAAGCCCCTGTCGATCGCCATCGAGGAGATCAACCGCAGGCTGATTACCTATTCCCGCAATGAAGAGGCGGAGGATGAGCGCGAGTAACACCGGCTTGCGCGGCGATGAAAACCCATAGTGTACAGCGAGGCGAAACCCGACCTTTGATAGAAAAGATCGGCTTTCGCTTGTTGTGCTGATTTGGGACGGGTACATCTGCGGCAAATCGCATCCGCGTGCCGCTGCGTATTGACTCGAGAGGAGCGATGAATATGCTGAAGGACCGGCGCATCGTGCTGGGTGTCACGGGCGGCATCGCGGTCTACAAGGCCTGCGACCTGGCGAGCAGGCTCGTCAAGCGCGGCGCGCAGGTGCGCGTGGTGCTCACCGAGCACGCCTGCAGATTCGTGCCGCCGTTGACCTTCGAAACCCTGACCGGAAACCCCGCCTGCGTGGACATGTTCGGCCCCCGGGGCGGCATGGACCACATCTCGCTGGCCAAGTGGGGCGAGCTGTTTGTGACCGCGCCGGCCACGGCCAACTGCATTGCCAAGCTGGCCGGCGGCATTGCCGACGACCTGCTGACCACCACCGCACTGGCGATGAACGGCCCGGTGCTGATCGCACCGGCCATGAACGCCAACATGTACCGGCATCCGGCGACGCAGCAGAACCTGGAGCTGCTGCGGCAGCGGGGCGTGTGCACGGTGGGCCCGGAATCCGGGCGGCTGGCCTGCGGGGACGACGACATCGGCCGGATGTCCGAGCCGGAGGCCATCGCCGAGGCCGCGGACGCGCTGCTGAACGTGCGCCGCGACTTGGAGGGCAAAAAGGTGCTGGTCACGGCGGGACCGACCGTGGAGCGCATCGATCCGGTGCGCTACATCACCAATCGGTCCTCGGGCAAGATGGGCTATGCCCTTGCCGAGGCGGCGCGGGATCGCGGGGCGGACGTGGTGCTGGTATCCGGCCCGGTGCACCTCGACCGGCCGCGCGGCGTGGAGATCGTGGACATCGAGTCCAGCGCCGAGCTGTGCGAGGCCGTGCTCTCCCGAGGGCCGTGGATGGACGTGGTGATTCAGGCTGCGGCGCCGGCGGACTTCCGACCGGCGAGCTATTCCGAGCAGAAGATCAAGAAGACCGGTGAGGGGCTGGCGCTCCGGCTGGAGAACACCACCGACATCGCCGCCGAGCTGGGCCGCCGCAAGCGCGCGGGCCAGGTGCTCGTGGCCTTTGCGGCGGAGACCAGCAACCTGCTGGAAAACGCCGGGGCAAAGCTGGCGAAGAAGAATGCGGATCTGATCGTGGCCAACGACGTCTCCCGCAGCGATGCGGGCTTCGGCGTGGACACCAACGCGGTGACGCTGATCACCCGGGGTGAGCCCGAGGAGCTTCCGCTGATGTCAAAGCGGGAGACCGCCGACGCCATACTCGATCGGGTGGCGCTGCTGATAGGAAGGTAACATGGCTTTTGCGGAAGTGATCGTCGACCTCTCTGCCGAGGCGGTGGACAGGCGGTTCACCTATTCGATCCCCGAGGGCATGCGGGTGCGGGCCGGACAGCTGGTGGCGGTGCCCTTCGGGCCGAGGGTGCTGGAGGGCTTCGTGATCGACCTGGTGGAGGAATGCGCTCTGGATGCGGAAAAGATCCGGCCCATTCTTCGCGTCGTCCGGGAAGAGCCGGTGGTGCTGCCGGATCTGATGGCGCTGGCGGAGTGGATGCACGTCCACTATCTGTGCAACCTGGTGGACGCCCTGCGGCTGATGATACCCGCGGAGATGCGGGGCGGCCGGGTGCGGGAGCGCCGCCGACGCCGGGCGCACCTGCTGCTGACGGAAGCCGATGCGGACGCGTTCATCGCCACCAATCCCCGCGCGCCGCGGCAGATCGAGGTGCTGCGGAGGCTCCGGCAGGGCGATCTGGACGCCGCGGAGCTGGACGGCGGCGCGCTTCGTGCGCTGGTCCGAAAGGGCGCGGTGGAGACCTATAAAGGAGAGGTGCGTCGCACGCCGCTGGCGCTGGCGGAAACCCTGCACACCGAGGACCCGGTGCTGATGCCGGAGCAATCGGAGGCGCTGCAGAGGCTGACGGCGGCGCTGGAGGGCGAGGGCGGCCGATTCCTGCTGCACGGCGTCACCGGCAGCGGCAAGACGGAGGTCTACATCCGGCTGATCCGGCACGCGCTGGAGCTGGGTCGGACGGCCATCGTGCTGGTGCCGGAGATCGCGCTGACGCCGCAGATGGTCTCCTGGCTGCACGGGCGCTTCGGCGCAGACGCCGCGGTGCTGCACTCC
>JAFWBZ010000025.1 GCA_017537105.1 Clostridia bacterium
CGTCGGTTTGTTATATTTGAAAATCTTTTTATATTCACAGTATATGCGATACTGTCGCGGTTTTTCTCCGTTTGTCGATGTCCCGCACGTCAGAAAACCCTTGTTTTTCTGGTTCCCCGAAAAAGTGCATGCGGCTTTGCTTCCATTTTGGATCCCCTCCCGCGGGATGCAAACAGGAAATTCTTGGGAACTTAACCTCCCCGGCAAAAAGCGGCATTGCAAACCCGGGGACCTTCGGGTACAATGTTCCCGAGGTGAGTGACCATGTCCAACCCAAGCGAGCGCGAGCCGGTCCACCACGCCGAGCCGAACATGCCGGACCACGAGGCCATGCATGCCCTCGGCATTCCCCATTCGCACGCCGGAGCGGAGGCGCACGGCCATGGGCACGTACACACCCATGAGCACACCCGCGCCGTGTTGAACCGTCTTTCCCGCGCCATCGGTCACCTGCAGTCGGTGCGCACCATGGTCGAGGAGGGCCGCGACTGCTCCGAGGTTCTGATCCAGATCGCCGCGGTGCGCTCGGCTATCGACAACACGGGCAAACTGATATTGCAGGATCACCTGAAGCACTGCATCGTGGACGCCGTCGCCGAGGGAGATCAGCAAGCCATCGACGATCTCTGCGAGGCCATCGACAAGTATATGAAGTGATTGGATCCTCGGAATTGTGTGCCTTGCCGTCTGCAGCGAATCAAAAAAACTGACAGAGGTCGAGAAAACCGTTGAAACCTGTGCACGCAGGCGCTATAATGGGTGAAAACAAGGAACCGCCTCCGGCGCGGAAGCCCGACCGCTCCCGCTGGGCCGGCAAATCACTGGACAGATTGCATGAGTAGGAATGGCGCGTCAAGTACCGGCGGATGGGAGGTTGCCGCCGGGCGAAGGAGCCCTCGCGCTCCGCGGTACCATTCACGCATCCGCAGACGCAGTCTGTCTTCCGCACGGCGCAAAAGGGCGCTGTGCATCCCGGAAACGCAACCTCCTCCAAAGTGATTGGAGGCTTTTTTATGCGGAAAATCCCCACAAAGATGCTCGCGACCCTCGCGCTGCTCGCCGCCATAGGCGTCGTGCTGGCGCGGTTTCTCGTGCCAATGCCCAACCCCTACATGCGCTTTTCCATCGAAGCGGTACCTGTCATCGTCGCCGGCCACCTCTTCGGCCCGCTTCCCGGCGCGCTGGTGGGATTCCTGGCGGATTTCGTCGGCTGCCTGTTTTCCTCCTACGGCTATAACCCCGTGTTCTCCGTTCCCCCGATCCTGATCGGCCTTTGCGCCGGCCTGCTGCGGGGAATGCTGTACAAAAAGGTCAGCTTCCCGCGCATCCTCGCTTCGTTCCTGCCGGCCGTCGTCGCGGGCTCCGTGCTCTGGCAGAGCTACTGGCTCGCCTTCTTCTACGGCAGGCACTCCTGGGTCTGGTTTCTGGGCACACGCTCGCTCCAGTTCGCGGTGACTTCCCTGGTCAACGCGGCGGTGATCTGGGGGCTGTTCAGGAGCCGCGTCTTCGAATCGATGCACCTCTGGCCGCCCGCAAGCGCCAACTCCGGCCAAGCTTCCGACGCCTCCGGCCATCCGGACGAAAGTTTCGCAAATCGACCCGCTTCAGGAGGTCGCAGAACGATATGAAGATCGAAGAAGCCTTGCAGTACATCCACCGCGTCAGCTGGCGGGGCACGCTGCCCGGGCTGGAGCGCGAAAACGAGCTGCTCGCGCGCATGGGCAACCCCCACCGGAGCATGAAGTACCTCCACGTGGCGGGCACCAACGGCAAGGGCTCCACCGCCGCGATGCTTGCGAGCGTCCTCCGGGCGGCGGGATACCGGACCGGCCTGTACACCTCCCCCTACATCCTCCGCTTCAACGAGCGCATCCAGGTGGACGGCGAACCGATTCCCAACGAGGCGCTGTGCGCGCTCACCGAGCTTGTCCAGCCCCATGCGGAGGCCATGGTGGACCACCCGTCCGAGTTTGAAATGGTCACGGCCATCGGCTTTGAATTCTTTCGCCGCTGCGCCTGCGACATCGTGGTGCTGGAGGTCGGCATGGGCGGCGAGTGGGACGCCACCAACGTGATCGAGGACAACGAGGCCGCCGTGATCACGAACATCGGTCTCGACCACACTGAATACCTGGGCGACACGCTGGAGAAGATCGCGCTAACCAAGTCCGGCGTCATCAAGCGTGGCTGTCCCTGCGTACTCTACCGACAGGAGCCCGCCGTGGAGGCCGTGTTCGAATCCGTCTGCCGCGAGCGGGAGGCCCCCTTCGTTCCCGCCGACTTCGATTCCCTGGTGCCGCGGTACGCAGGCCTGGACGGGCAGCGCTTCGACTGGGGCGGCCTGAAGGATCTGTATATCCCGCTGCTGGGCGCGCACCAGCTGAACAACGCCTGCAACGCGCTGACCACGATTGGTGTGCTGCGGTCGCGCGGCTGGCACATCCCGGAGCGCGCCGTTCGCGAGGGTCTGGCGGGCGTCCGCTGGCCCGGGCGCTTTCAGGTCCTGCGAAAGCATCCGCTGTTCATCGTGGACGGCGGGCACAACCCCCAGTGCCTCGAGGCGCTGGAGAGCGCCATTCGCACCTATCTGCCCGGCAGGAAGCTGGTGTTCCTGAACGGCTGCATGGCCGACAAGGACTACGAAAACATGTTCCGCAGACTCCTGCCCTATGCGCAGGAATTCGTCACCGTGCGCCCCGACAACCCGCGGGCGCTCTCGGCCGAGGCCCTGAGCCACTTCCTTCGCGAGCGCCTCGGCGCTTCGGCGACGCCCTGCGCCACGGTGGCGGAGGGCGTGCGCACGGCCCTCGAAAAGGCGGGACCGGGCGGCGCGGTCTGCGCCTGCGGTTCGCTGTACATGATCGGGGACATCATCGCGGCGCTCCCGGCGGAGGCCCCACTTTCGGGTAAACTGTAGGATAATTCGGATTCCCAGCGGTTTACAATTCGTTGATTCTCAATATTTCGTATGTTATGATAGTAGCGTAGTATCCTTTCATGGAATCCTTGAGGACGTGATGGCGGCGCAGACCCGCGGCCGCGGAGGACAGCGCCGATCCAGCCAGAGAAGAGGGAAATCATGTTTAAGATTGTCAAGAAGCAGCCTCTGAACCCCACCGTAACCCGGATGGTCGTCGAGGCGCCGCTGGTGGCCCGCAAGGCAAGGGCCGGCCAGTTCATCATCCTCCGCGCCAGCGAGGACGGCGAGCGCATCCCGCTGACCATCGCGGGCTACGACCGCGAGGCGGGCACCGTGGACGTCATCTTCCAGATCGTCGGCGGCACCACCATGGAGCTGAACGCGCTGAACGAGGGCGATTTCCTGCCCGACTTCGTGGGCCCGCTGGGCCGTCCCTCCGAGGTGGAGGGCTTCAAAAAGGTCGCCGTGGTCGGCGGCGGCGTGGGCTGCGCCATCGCGCTGCCGGTGGCCCAGGCGCTGCACGCCAACGGCACCGAGGTGCACGCCATCGTGGGCTTCCGCAGCAAGGACCTGGTCATTCTCGAGGACGAGTTCAACGCCTGCGCCTCCCGGGTCTGCATGATGACCGACGACGGCAGCTACGGCACCAAGGGCCTGGTCACCAACGCGCTGGAGGCGCTGATCCAGGCGGGCAACGAGTACGACGAGGTCATCGCCATCGGCCCGGTGATCATGATGAAGTTCGTCTGCATGCTCACCAAAAAGTACAACATCAGGACCGTCATCTCCATGAACCCCATCATGATCGACGGCACCGGCATGTGCGGCGGCTGCCGCCTGACCGTGGGCGGCGAGACCAAATTTGCCTGCGTCGACGGCCCGGACTTTGACGGACACCTGGTGGACTTCGACGAGGCCATGAAACGCGGCGCAATGTACCGCGACTTTGAGCAGCGCCAGCGCGACGCATTTTGCAACCTGCTGAGCAAGGAGGCGTAATCCACATGGCAGATTTCAAGCGGAATATGAGCCCCAAAAAGTGCCCCATGCCCTCCCTGGCCCCGGACGTCCGCAATAAGGTGTTCGAGGAGGTCGCCACGGGCTACACCTATGACATGGCCATCGAGGAGGCCCGGCGCTGCCTGCACTGCAAAAACAAGCCCTGCGTCAGCAAATGCCCCGTGCAGATCGATATTCCCGCGTTCATCGAGCGGCTCGCCCACGAGGACATCGAGGGCGCGTTCGAGGTCATCCACCGCTCCTCCTCGCTGCCCGCCGTCTGCGGCCGCGTCTGTCCGCAGGAAAACCAGTGCGAGTCCGAGTGCACGCGCGGCAAAAACGGCGAACCCGTGGGCATCGGCCGCCTGGAGCGCTTCGTGGCGGACTGGCACCGGGAGCACGCCTCCAAAGCGCCCGAGGTGCCCGCCTCCAACGGTCACAGGGTCGCCGTGATCGGCGCCGGCCCCGCGGGGCTGACCTGCGCGGGCGAACTGGCCAAGGCAGGCTGGGACGTGACGGTATACGAAGCGCTGCACACCGCCGGCGGCGTGCTGATGTACGGCATTCCGGAATTCCGTCTGCCCAAGGCCATTGTGCAGAAGGAGATCCGCCGTCTGCGGGCGCTGGGCGTCCACATCGAAACCAACGTCATCGTCGGAAAGACCCTGACGGTGGACGAGCTGCTGGGCGAAATGGGCTATGACGCCGTGTA
>JAFWBZ010000304.1 GCA_017537105.1 Clostridia bacterium
CGGTGACCTGCGGGTTGGTGCAGGTGACGCCGATGGCCGGGATGCCCGCATCCGCAAAGTACTGGGAGCCGGCGATGGAGACGCCGGAACCGTAGGAGCCCAGCACCACGCTCACGCCTTCGGCGACCAGCGCCTGGGCCGCGGAGGGCGCCTTGTCGGTGGAGGAGCCGTTGTCCGCGTAGACCAGCTCGACATCATAGGTCGTGCCGCCGATCTCGACGGTGGGGGTTTCCTTGTTGGCATACTGCATGCCCAGCATTTCCTGCTTTCCGCCGGCGCCGCTGTCGCCGGAGGCGGGCTCGAATACGCCGATCTTCACGGTTTCGGCCATGGCCGCCGCGGAGAGAACCAGCATCATTGCCAGAACGATCGCAAATACCTTTTTCATCGAAGTTTCCTCCCTTTTTAGGATAGTGACATTATACATAAAACATGCAAAAAATGCAATAGCCTTCAACGTTATTTTTGCAATAACGGCGGACATATTCCGTCATTCATACACACGATTCCGTGTATGACGGACAAATCCGCCCTGATTTTGCAGAAATTCACTGATTAAACATGCATGTGTCCCTTATGTAAAGCATATAAATGCAATTAATCGCTCGAAATATGTATATATATGCCAAACATTTGTGGGCGGGGCAGCCCATGTCCATCGTCAGCGGACTGTGTAAAGATTTGGCTTCACCGCCCGCGGGGCGCCGGATTGGTACGCCAATCCGACGGGGGTGTAAAAACATCCGCGAAAGTTCAAACAATCTGTGAACAATCCGCCGCACCGCATTGACAGCGCCCCGCCCGGGCCTTACAATGCAGACAGGCGGACCGCGTCCGTCCCCGCCCCGGAGGTGTACATACGATGAAACGCAGGCAGATTGCGCGGC
Organism: Clostridia bacterium; assembly: GCA_017537105.1. GTDB lineage: Bacteria > Bacillota > Clostridia > Christensenellales > Aristaeellaceae > UBA2862. Next base: position 888 of record JAFWBZ010000304.1, read on the forward strand.
TTTTGACGCTGGTTCTCGTGCTGGAACTGGCGATTCTATGCTGCACCTGCGCCCACCTCCACTGCCACGGCGGCATGCGCGAGCCCGGCTGCGCGCTCTGCCGGGCCACCATGGCGCTGCTGCGCACTTCCAGGCTGCAGGTGTCGCTCGCGCTGATGCGGGTCGCTGCGGCCCTCTTTGCCATGATGTGCCTCCCCTGCCCCGCGCTTCCCGCTCGCACGCCGGTGCGCCGCAGGGTCCGATTGAACGATTGAGCGTCCTCCGCGCCACGCATATCCATCTTTATTGTACGGAGGACGCATTGCATGATCCAGACAAAAAACCTTTCAATTCGGTTTGCGGATGGCTCCGGCATCCGCTACCGCGACATGACCTTTGATGACGGCCGGTCCTACGCGCTGCTGGGCGCGTCCGGCTGCGGCAAGACCACCTTTCTGAACCTGCTGTCGGGCCTGCTGACCCCCGCGGAGGGCAGCGTGCTGGTGGATGGGCGGGACATCGCCGCCCTTTCCCCGCGCGAGCGCGACCGCTTTCGCATCCACCGCGTCGGCTACATCTTCCAGGACTTCAAGCTGCTGGAGGAGCTGACCGTCCAGGACAACCTCGATGTCCTGCGGCTGGAGGGCGTGGACACCTCGGACATGGACACTCTGCTGGACCGCCTGGGCATCCTGCGCCTCAAGCGGCGCAGGGTCCGCCGGCTCTCCGGCGGCGAGAAACAGCGCGTGGCCATCGCCCGGGCGCTGATCAAGAAGCCCGCCATCATCCTGGCGGACGAGCCCACCGGCAACCTGAACTTCGAAACCGGCGAGGCCGTGGTGCAGACGCTGCTGGACAACGCCGGCGGCGGCACGCTGATCGCCGTGACCCACGACGACCGGCTGGCGCCCCGCTTCGACGAGGCGCTGGACATGAACGGCATCGCCTCCTGGCGCTCCGGAAGGGAGGCGGAATGACATGCTTCGATTCGCACTGAAGAGCATGGCCACCCGCCGGGCCAAGCTGGTCATGACCGCCCTTTCAGTGGTCATCGCAGCCGGCGTGGCGCTGCTGGCCTACAACGTGTCCACCCAGGTCTCCGAGGGCATCGTGAACACCGCGGCCAAGTACGACATCATCATCGGTCCCTCCGGCAGCGCCACCCAGCTGGCGATGAACACCATGTTCTTCACGGACAAGCCGCTGGGCACCCTGCCCTATTCGCTGGTGGAGGAGCTGAACCGCTCCGGCCGGGTCAACGCGGCGATCCCCTTCAGCATGGGCGACAGCTTCAACGCCGCGCCCATCGTGGGCACCGATCCCGCGCTGCTGGAGGGCAAGGCGGTAAAGTCCGGCCGGATTTTCTCCGCCCCGCTGGAGGCGGTGGCGGGCAGCGCCGTGGCCGCGGCCTACCGCCTGAAGCCCGGCGACGAAATCGTCACCTCCCACGGCCTGTCCGGCGAAGGCTCCTCCCACGCGGAGACCCCGCTGACGGTGGTGGGCGTGCTCGCCCGCACCGACACCGCCTACGACAACGCCGTGTTCACCCCGGTCTCGACGATCTGGGCGCTGCACGACCACGGGGAGGACCACGACCACGGGGGCGGGGACGAAGACGACGCCGAACCGCACGCCGGGGAAGCCGACGCCGGCGCGTCCGACGCCCACCGGGACCACGCCGCCCGGGAGACCGGTGACGACGACCGGGAGATCTGCGCGGTGCTGGTGCGCTCCAAATCGCTGAACGACTACGCGGCGCTGATGAGCGCCTACGGCGACAACTCCGACTACCTGGCCATCAACCCCAACACGGTGCTGCGCGAGGTGATGGACAACGTGGACCTGAGCCGGACCATCGTCTACGCGCTGTGCGCAGTGATCCTGGTGATGAACCTGTTCGTGGTGTCCGTCATCGCCGTGCTGAACATGGTCGATTCCCGCCGGGAGATCGCGCTGATGCGGCTGATCGGCATCGGCATGGACAAGATCGACCGGCTGTATCTGCTGCAAAACGCCATCACCGGCGCGGCGGCCGTGGCGCTGTCGCTGCTGTTCGCCCACCTGTGCCTGCTGGCCATGCGCGGCTTCGTGGCCTCGATGGGCATTGTGCTGAACGCCTGGCACGTCTACCCGGCGGAATGGCTCATCCTGCTGGGCGTGTTCCTGCTGACGCTCCTGCCCACCACGATCCTGACGCGGAGGATGGCGCGGCAGGACGCCGGCGCCACCGGCCACTGATCCGACCCCACCCGAAAACGGAGGAACCCATGAAGAAATCCAGGAAATCCCTTGCGGCGCTGCTCCTGCTGGCGCTGATCGCCGGCACACTGTCCGGCTGCGGCTCCGGCGGCAGCGCGGAGCCCGCAAAGCTGAGCTTCGCCGAGTCCGCCAGCATCGAAACCATCCAGGCCCTGAAGGGCAAGCCGGTGACGCTCACCGGCTACATGGCCACGCTGTCGCCGCTGTCGGGCGAGTACATCTACCTGATGAACCTGCCCTACCAGAGCTGCCCCTTCTGCGTGCCCAACACCCAGCAGCTGGCCAACACCATGGCCGTGTACGCCGCCAAGGGCACGAAGTTCGAATTCACCGACCGCCCGGTGCGCATCACCGGGAAGATCGAGCTGGGCAGCTTCACCGACGAGTACGGCTACGAGTACAACTACCGCATCGTGGACGCGAAGTACGAGATCGTGGACCTGTCCCAGGTCTCCGGCGCCTACGCTCTGTACCAGTCCCTGGCGGAGGACGGCGTGATCGCGGACGTCAACGCCATGTTCGACTACCTGCTGTTCACCTGCCAGTGGACGGACTACCAGTCCTCCTACGTGGACGACAACGGCATCCAGGTGCCCTACTACCTCTACCCCGGCGACGCGGAAAACCTGCTCCAGGACACCGGCGCCTACGGCTACGCCGCGCAGGCCGACCCGGACTACTTTCCGGGGCTCATCGCCCGGGTGAATGCCGTGGACGGCACGCAGCTGACGGAGCTGGCGGAGATCCTGGCCGATTCCGCGGAGTTGGAGGCCTACGCCCGGGGGCAGCTTGCCCAGGGCGCGTACACCTACGACGAGGCAGCGGACAAGTACACGCTGAACGACGACCAGAACCTGCTCAACCGGTTCAACGACATCTACGCCCGTTTCTCCCAGTGGCTGACGCGGTATCAGCTGTGACGGGAACATCGCGCAAGCCTGCCCGAAGTAAAATCGCACAGCGACCCTATAATACTCGATCTTCACGTTTTGCTATTTGTAATACTAAGCTCAATCTAAATCCATACAAAAGAGTGATATTGTGATATAATGGA
>JAFWBZ010000305.1 GCA_017537105.1 Clostridia bacterium
AACTTTTTTCACAAGATCATCGGGCTCCCGCCACGTTTGCGCTCCGCCATACGCGACTGTTTCATAAAAATGCGTAATGCTACATAAACATGCATCTGAAAGCGCCTTATGCCGCCGTTTTTCCGCCGTAGTTCCCGGATCTCCCGCCCCGTCCGGCGGCATAATTCGACATTCTTCATCGCAATGAATCATTTGCATCAGAATCGCTGATGAATAAAATCACAGAATCGGTGGTCGAATCGCTTGCAATCTCAATAATCCTCTGCTACGATAATAGCATAACTATCATGAATGGGCAGGTGATCCCCATGTTCAAGGGCAGCTATGTCGCGCTGGTTACGCCGTTCCACGAGGACGGCAGCGTCAATTTTGAAAAGCTCAAGGAGCTGTGCCGATGGCACATCGACAACGGCACGGACGGCCTGGTCATCCTCGGCACTACCGGCGAGTCCAGCACCACCGACCACGCGGAGGACGCGGCCATCGTGCGCTGCGCGGTGGACTGCGTGGGCGGCGCCATCCCGGTCATCGCTGGCGGCGGGTCCAACAGCACGGAGACTTCGCTCATGAAGAGCAAGACCTTCCGCGACTGCGGCGTGGACGGGCTTCTGCTGATCACGCCCTACTACAACAAGGCCAACCAGAAGGGCATGTACCGCCACTTCGCCACCGTGGCGGAGCAGGTCAACCTGCCCATCCTCCTCTACAACGTGCCGGGCCGCACGGGATGCAGCCTGTCGCTGGACTGCATCGAGGCGCTGTCGAAGATCGACAACATCAAGGGCATCAAGGAGGCAAGCGGCAACATCTCCTTCGCCGCCAAGGTCGCGAATCTCTGCAACGACGACTTCTGCATGATGTCCGGCAACGACGACATGGTGGTCCCGATCCTGTCGCTGGGCGGCACGGGCGTCATCAGCGTGTTCGCCAACCTCTGCCCGCAGCAGGCCCACGACATGGTGGCCGCCTGGTTCGACGGCGATGTCCGGCGGGCGCGGGAAATCCAGCTCAAGTACCTGGACCTGATCAACGCGCTGTTCATCGAGGTCAATCCCATCCCGATCAAGGAGGCCATGAACCTGCGCGGCATGGAGGTTGGCGGCTACCGCCTGCCCTTGTGCGAGATGGATCCGGCCAACCGCGCCAGACTGATCGAAGCCATGAAGGTGCTGGACGGGCCGGCTGCGGACAAGTGAGGACTTTGCCATGAACATCATCCTTTGCGGCTATGGAAAGATGGGCGTGATGCTCGAGGGCATGGCGCTGCAATCCGACGACATGACCATACTGGGCGTGGTGCACCCCGGGCTGTACGAGTCCGCGCTGGACGTGCCGGGCACGGCGGACGCGATCATCGATTTCTCCTATCCCGGCAATCTCGACGGCATCCTGGAGCGTGCCCGGCGGGACGGCGCCGCCGTAGTGATCGGCACCACCGGCTTCTCCGAGGCGCAGGCGGCGCAGATCCGGGAAGCCGCGCAGACGCTGCGCGTCATGTACGCCTCCAACTATTCCCTGGGCGTGGCGGTGCTGAAGCGGGCCGTGGCCCTGGTCGCCCCCGCGCTGAAGGATTCCTTTGACATCGAGATCGTGGAGACCCACCACAACCAGAAGGTGGATGCCCCCAGCGGCACGGCGAAGACGCTGCTGCAGGCCGTGGACCCCGACGGCAGCTACGACCGCGTATACGGGCGGGAAGGCATTCCCGGCGCGCGCGGCCACGAGATCGGCGTGCACTCCCTGCGGGGCGGCACGGTGGCCGGGGAGCACAGCGTGTTCTTCTTCGGCCCTGACGAGACGCTGGAATTCCGCCATTCGGCGGCCAGCCGACGCATTTTCGCCGCCGGAGCGATGAAGGCCGCCCGGTTTGTCGTCGGTCAGTCCGCGGGGCTGTACGGCATGGACGACGTATTGGAAGGATAGACTGCGGGAATCGGGAGCGCGCTCCGCGCCCTCCCCTTCCCTCCCCGGAGGTTTTTTTATGAACGCAGAGGAAATCATCCGCTTTATCCATGACGCGGAAAAGAAGACGCCCGTGAAGGTCTATGTCAAGGCCCGGGCCGCCGTCGAGTTCCCGAATTGCCGGGTCTTCGGCGGTACGGATTGCGTGGTGTTCGGCGAATGGGCCGACATCGAGCCGGTGCTGAAATCCCGCGCGGAGGACATCGTCGACTGCATCGTCGAAGCCGACCGCCGCAACAGCGCGGTGCCACTGCTGGACGTGAAGCCCGTGAACGCCCGCATCGAGCCCGGCGCCATCATCCGCGACCGCGTGGAGATCGGCGACCGCGCCGTGATCATGATGGGCGCGGTCATCAACATCGGCGCGGTCATCGGCTCCGACACTATGATCGACATGGGCGCGGCGCTGGGTGGACGGGCCACCGTGGGCAGCCGATGCCACGTGGGCGCGGGCGCGGTGCTCGCCGGCGTGGTGGAGCCCGCCAGCGCGACGCCGGTGATCGTGGAGGACGACGTGCTGATCGGCGCCAACGCCGTGGTGATCGAAGGCGTGCACATCGGCAAAAACGCCGTGGTGGCCGCGGGCAGCGTGGTCATCTCCGACGTGCCGGACAACGCCGTGGTCGCCGGCGTACCCGCCCGGGTCATCAAGACGAAGGACGAAAAGACCGCCGGGAAGACCGCCCTGGTGGACGCCCTGCGCGCCCTGTGACGCCCGCAATGTTAAACTTTTCGCAAGCTCTTGACCCTGACGCTGCGTCAGGGTCTATTCTATGCGCGAAGGGAGGGAACGCCCATGATGACGGTTCGCGAGGTCAGCGCGCTCACCGGCGTCAGCGTCCGGGCGCTGCACCACTACGACAGCATCGGCCTGCTGCCGCCCACGGCGGTCAGCGAGGCGGGCTACCGGCTGTACGATGAGGAGGCGCTGGTGCGGCTGCAGTGCATCATGCTCTACCGCACGCTGGAATTTCCGCTCCGGGACATCAAGGCCATCCTGGACAGCGAGCACTTTGAGCGAAACCGTGCGCTGGACCAGCAGATCGCGCTGCTGGAGCTGAAGCGGGAGCACATCGACAATCTCATACGGCTCGCGAAGGGCGTCAGAGCATTTGGGCTGGATATGAAAAACATGCAATTTGAGGCGTTTGACACCACGAAGATCGAACAGTACGCCGCCGAGGCCCGGGCCAGCTGGGGCGACACCGAGGCTTGGCGGGAATACGAGGGCAAGCGCGAGGGCCGCAGCCCGGAGCGGGAGCGGCAGCTGGGCGAGGGCATGATGGCGCTGATGGCCGAATTCGGGGCGCTGCGCGGCGGGGATCCGGCGTCGGAGGCAGCGCGGGAACTGGTGGAGAAGCTCCGCGGCTATATCACCGAGCACTACTACACCTGCACCGACGAAATCCTCCGCGGCCTCGCTGCCATGTACGCGGGCGGCGGCAGCATGACGGAGAACATCGACGCCGCCGGCGGCCCGGGCACCGGCACCTTCATCGCAGCGGCCATCCGGGCCTGCTGCCCGTCGTAAGCGCCAGTCCACAAGACTTGTCTTTCAATAAAAGTGAATACAGCTTGACAATCATCCCTCCGGCGTGGATAATGGAAGCATCATAACCCCCGGAGGTGCATGTTTTATGGAGAACTTTACCTTTTACGCGCCCACCTACTTCGCATTTGGCCGCGACGCCGAGCGCCAGACCGGCGCGCTGGTGAAGCGCTTTGGCGGCCGCAAGGTGCTGCTGCACTACGGCGGCGGCTCCGTCGTCCGCTCCGGCCTGCTGGACCGGGTTTCGGCCTCGCTGGACGCCGAGGGCATCGAACACGTGGCGCTGGGCGGCGTGCAGCCCAATCCCCGCAGCGGCCTGGTGTACGAGGGCATCGAGCTCTGCCGGCGGGAGGGCGTCGATTTCGTGGTCGCCGTCGGCGGCGGCAGCACCATCGACTCCTCCAAGGCCATCGCCGCCGGCGCGGTCTACGAGGGCGACTTCTGGGACTACTACGAGGGCAAACCCGTGGAGAAGGCCCTGCCGGTGGGCACGGTGCTGACCATCGCGGCGGCGGGCTCCGAGGGCTCGCCGGACTCCGTCATCACCAAGGAGGAGGGCATGATCAAGCGCGGCGCCAGCGGCGAAGCCTACCGCCCGAAGTTCTCCATCCTGAACCCCGCGCTGACCCAGACCCTGCCGCCGTACCAGACGGCCTGCGGCATCACGGACATCATCGCCCACCTGTACGAGCGCTATCTGACCAACACCGCCGAAGTGGAGACCACCGACCGGATGATCGAGGCGCTGATCCTGGCGATGGTGCACGAGGGACCGCGGGTGATCGAGGATCCCGACAACTACGACGCCCGCGCCAACATCATGTGGGCCGGCATGATGGCCCACAACAACTCCTGCGGCGTCGGCCGCAGCCAGGACTGGACCAGCCACAACATCGAGCACGAGCTCTCCGCGCTGTACGACTGCGCCCATGGCGCGGGCCTGGCGGTGGTCATGCCCGCCGTGTTCACCTACACGATGGCCCACGACGTCACCCGCTTCGCCAAGATCGCGGTTCGCGTGTGGGGCTGCCCGATGGACTTCGAGTGCCCCGAGCGCACCGCCAGAGCCGGCATCGAGGCACTTCGCCGCTTCCTGATCTCCATCGGCATGCCCCGGAACTTTGCCGAGCTGGGCGCGCGGGCCGAGGACATCGAACGGCTGGCCCACACCGCCTGCCACGGCTCCGAGCACGCGGACGGCATGCTCCACGGCTTCACCGACCTGACTCAGCAGGACGTGGAGGCCATCTACCGGC
>JAFWBZ010000306.1 GCA_017537105.1 Clostridia bacterium
CGTGGCCGTACTTCTGGATCATGGTGTTGATGACCAGCTTGGCGGTGCCGGCGGTGTTGTAGTTGGACAGCCAGATCAGACCCTTGTACTCGGGCTTGAGCAGATCCTGCCAGTCCGCGGGGGCCTCGAGGCCCAGGCGCTCCAGCTCCTCGGTGTTGACCATGAAGCCCAGGATGCCCTTGTAGATGCCGTACCAGCAGCCGTCCGCGTCGCGATAGGCCGGACTCAGCAGGTGGGAAGCGTTGGCGGCCTCATAGGGCTCCAGCAGGCCTTCCGCCGTGCACACGTTGTAGGGATCGGTGGTGCCGCCGAACCAGACGTCCGCGGAGGGGTTGCCGTTTTCCTCTTCGATCTTGGCCTGCACCTCGCCGGTGGACAGGCGCTGGTAGCTCACCTTGATGCCATAGAGCTCGCCAAAGTGCTCGCAGGCCGCCTGCAGATAGTCCTCCTCACAGGAGCCGTAGACGACCAGTTCGCCCTCTTCCTGGGCGGCTGCCACGAGATCCGCGTCCGCCTCGGCCCGCGCGGAAACGCAGGTCAGCAGCATCAGCGCGGCCAGCAGAACAGCAAGCAGTTTCTTCATAACCATTACCTCCTGGTGTTATGTTTTTACCGTTTCTTATTATAGTCTTCACATCGCCCATTGTCAAGCGCCCGGCACAAAAATGTGCGCGGGCGCTCTATGGACGTCGGCAGGCTTGGACGACCGTCATCCGTTCTTCGCGAGCTTCGCCAGGTATTCGATGACGCTGTGGGCGGCCACGTTGCCCTCGCCCACGGCCTTGGCGTACTGGTAGGGGCGGCCGGTGCAGTCGCCCGCGGCGTAACAGCCGGGCAGGTTGGTGGCCATGGCGCGGTCCACGGCGATGTGCCCGCCGTCGAGGGCCAGCTTCGGCAGCAGCGTGTTCAGGGCGATGGAATCCCGCAGGCAGAACAGGCCGTCCACCGGGAGCGTCCCGCCGCTGTTCAGCTTCAGGCCGGACACCCGGACGTCCCCTTCCACGCCCACGGGCTTCGCGGCCATCGTCTCCACATTCCCGGGAAGCGCGCCGGGACTCTTATAGTAGGGGAAGAAGTACACCTTCGCCGCCAGACCGGCCAGATAGGCCACCTCGTGCTCGAAGCGGGCGTTGTTGCAGACCACGGCGATGGTGCGGCCCCGGTAGAGCCCGCCATCGCAGGTGGCACAGTAGCTGACGCCCCGGCCCACCCGCTCGGCTTCGCCGGGCAGCGTGCCCGCCTGGTTGATTCCGGTGGTCAGAATCAGCGTCCGCGCCTCATAGAAGTCCGCGCCGGCCATCAGCGCGTAGTGGTCGCCCATGGGCAGTATGGAATTGACCATCGCCTCGGTGATCTCCAGCCCCATGGCCTCCGCGTGGCGGCGGAACGCCCCGGCCAGCGCGTCGCCGCCGGCGTCGGGAAAGCCCGGGTAGTTGCGGATCTGCTCGGCCCTGGCGATCTTGTCGCTGAGCGCCCGCCGGCCGATCCACAGGAAGCTCTTCTCATGTATCTTCAGGTTCAGTGCCGCGGAGAGTCCCGCGGGGCCGGTGCCGATGACGGCGCAATCGTAAATCATGTGCTCACTCCATTTCGTCGTCCGTTTCCCGTGGTAAGCCTGTCCCGAAATCCGCGCGCGCATGCGGCGCATCCCCTTCTCCGGCGTCCACCCGTTCGATGGCCCGCACGACCTTCCGCGCCCGGGCCTCCAGGGTGTCCAGCTCCTGCCCCGCCAGGTTCAGCCGCTGGCGCATGCGCTGGATGGATTCGTCAAACCGCGCGAAGTCCTGCTTCATGCCGGCCAACAGCTTCAGCACCTCGCCGCTGCGCTTCTCCAGCGTCATCGAGCGGAAGCCCATCTGCAGGCTGGTCAGCAGCGCGGCCAGCGTGGCGGGGCCCGCCGCCAGCACCCGGTAGCGCTCCTGGACGCGCTCCACCAGTCCCTCCCGGCGCGCCACCTCGGCGTAGAGGCTCTCGGTGGGCAGGAACATCACCGCAAAGTCCGCGGTCTGGGGCGGGTGGATGTACTTGTCGTGTATGCGCTTCGCCTGCTCCAGCACCGCCCGCTCCAGCTGGGCGACGCACCGCTTCACCCGCTCCGCGTCTCCGGCCTCGGAGGCCTCCGTCAGGCGGAGGTAGTCCTCCTGGGGAAACTTGGAGTCGATGGGCAGCAGCCGCTCCGCGCCGTCGGCGACAGGCATTCGCAGCGCGAACTCCACGCGCGTCTGCGAGCCATCGGGGATCGCGGCGTTTTCAAGGTACTGGCCCGGCGCGAACATCTGCTGCATCAGCGCGCCCAGCTGGACCTCGCCCCAGATGCCCCGGGTCTTGACGCCGCCCAGCATCTTCCGCAGGTCCGTCACGCCCAGCGACAGCTCGCGCATCTCGCCGAGCCCCTGGTGCACGCCCGCCAGCTGCTCGTTGACCAGCCGGAAGGACTCGTTCAGCCGCCCGTCCAGCTTCTCGGTCACCGCCTGCCGCACCTGGTCCAAACTGTGGTCGTTCTGCGCCATCATGCGCTCCATGCGATCGTCCAGCGTGCGCCGCATGCGCTCCTGCCGCGCCTCCACGGCGTTGGAGAGCTGGTTCACCTGCCGCACGGAGCTATTCAGGTTTTCGTTCAGCCGCGCGATGGCCCTGGCCTGGCGCTCGGCGTCGTGGCGCATGCGCCCCATCCACCGGGCCTGCCGGCGGCGCTCCTGGCGGAGATAGCTCCCGCCGAGGATCAGCGCCAGCACCAGGATGAGCAGCATCAGCGCTGCGATCAAGGTTCCGCTCATCTCTTCGTTCCTTCCCGTCACGACTGCCGGGACATCTCCCGCGTCCGTGCGTAGGCCGCCACCACGGCCTCAAAGGCCGCCGAGCGGAAGCCGCCGGCCTCCAGCGCCCGAACGCCCTGGATGGTGGATCCGCCGGGGCTGCACACGGCGTCCTTCATCTGCCCGGGATGCTGGCCGGACTGCAGCGCCAGCGCCGCCGTGCCGCGCAGCATCTGCGCCGCGTAGGCCTGGGCCTTGGCGCGGGGCAGGCCGCAGGCCACGCCGCCGTC
>JAFWBZ010000307.1 GCA_017537105.1 Clostridia bacterium
GTAGGGCACCGCCGCCACGTAGGCCAGCATGCCCTGATGGGCGGGGTAGATCTGGTCCAGCCGCGCGCGATCCACTTGCTGCACCACCACGCCGGCCTCCTTCGCCAGCTTGACGATCTCCCGGCCGGTGCCGGACAGGTCGCCGGAGGCCACCAGCAGCTTTTCCATGGGCCGGCCGGCCTTCAGCGCCTCCCGGATCGGGTTGCGCCCCGCCAGCAGGTGCTCGTCGTCCCGCACGTCGGTGAACTCCGCGGCCAGCTCCTCGGGAATCTCCGGGGGCTCGTAGTCCGGGGCGGTGTCGCGCAGGCGGCGTTCCCCGGGGCCGGATTCGGAGCGCCAGGCTCCGCCCCGGTGCAGGTCGCCGCCCCGACGGGGCTTCCGGTCGAAGTCCCGCTCGACGATGTCCTCCCTCCGCACGGGGCGGTAGGGCTTGCTTCCGGAGACCCGGCAGGGCTCGGGTACGCCGGCGTCCACCTGCTGCGCCCGGGGCACGTCTCTGGCGATGCGGCCGACGCGGGGTCCGCGGCTCCCGTTGGACGCGCTGTCCCCATAGGTCCGGCGGCCGGGTCCGTCAAAACGGTTTTCTCCGTAGGGCTTGCGCCCGGTTCCGCGGCTGCCGCCCTTGCCCGGGCCGTCGCGGCGGTCGCCCCGGACGTCTCCGCCGTAGCGGTTGTCGTTCTTCATGCAACTCTCCTCGATCAGTCTTCAAAGATTTCCGCGGGCAGTGCGGCGGACAGGATCTCGTCCATCCGCTTCTGCTGCCCCGTTACGTACAGCCAGCCAATGAGCGCCTCCAATGCGGTGTCGCGGTGGTATTCCCCGGCATCTGCGTGCCGGGGCGGGGTCTGCCGGGTGTTGCGCGCGCGGCGGACGACGTCCGCCTCCGCGTCCGAAAGCCCGTCCTCGATCCGGTGCAGGGCCTCCGACTGGGCGTGGGCGCAGACCAGCGCCACCGCCTTCCGGTGCAGACTGCGCACCCGGCCGCCGCCGGCCACCAGGTGTTCCCGCACATACAGGTCGTACAGCGTGTCGCCCAGGTAGGCCAGCTCCAGGGACCCGGGCATCGTGCCATGTTCAAAGTGGAAGATCATTCGCTTGCAAACAGCTCCAGATAGCGCGCGTAGGCCGCGTTCCAGGCGGCGCCGTCGGTCTCGGGCAGGAAGGTGCGGGTGGGGAAGGAGGCCTCGACCACGCGGCGCAGCGCGGGGATATCCCCGATGGCACCAAGGGCCATGGCCTGCATCAGCAGGTTGCCGATGACGGTGCCCTCGTCGGGCCCGGTGATGACCGGGCGGCGGATGGCCTCGGCGGTGAACTGGTTGAGCAGCGCGTTCTTGCTGCCGCCGCCCACGATGTGCAGCACCTCCACGGGATGCCGGAGCATGTCAGCCTCCAGCCGCTCGAGGGCCCAGCGGTACTTGAGGGCGAGGCTTTCGTAGATCACGCGGGAGATCTCCCCACGGCCCTTCGGCACGGCCTGGCCGGTCTTTTCGCAGTAGGCCTGGATGCGGGCGGGCATGTCGCCGGGGGCGAGGAAGCACTCGTCGTCCACGTCGATGATGGCCTTGAAGGCGGGCGCGTCCATGGCCAGCTTCACGAGGCCCGCGAAGTCCACCGCGTCGCTGCGGCGGTCCCACTCGCGCTTGCACTCCTGAATGATCCACAGGCCCATGATGTTCTTGAGCAGGCGGATGGAGCCGTCCACGCAGCCCTCGTTGGTGTAGTTGGCCTTCATGACGCCGGGCTCGCACAGCGGCTTGGGCAGCTCCGCGCCCAGCAGCGACCAGGTGCCGGAGGACAGGAAGGCGTAGTCCTTCTCCCGGGCCGGCACCGCGAGCACGGCGCTGGCGGTGTCGTGGCCGCCGACGGCGATCACGGGAATCTGCTCCACGCCGCACTCCTTGGCGATGTCGGGCAGCAGCCTGCCGCGCACCGTGCCGGGCAGCTTGACCTCGCCCAGGAAGCCCGTGGGCAGGCCGAGGCGCTCAAACAGCGCCAGATCCCAGTCGCGGGTGAAGGGGTTCAGCAGCTCGCTGGTGGAGGCGATAGTGTACTCGGTGCCCTTGCTGCCGGTCAGCAGATAGGCCAGCAGGTCCGGCATGAAGAGCATGTCGTGGGCGATGTCCAGCGTCGGATCGCCCTCCAGTTTCATCGCATAGAGCTGGTAGAGGGTGTTGAACTGGTTGTAGGCCAGGCCGGTGCGGGCGAACAGCTCCGCGTCCGGGATGACTTCGCGCACCTTCTCGCGCATGCCGACCGTGCGGTCGTCGCGGTAGTGCACCGGCAGCCCCAGCAGCCGGCCGTTTTTGTCCAGCATGCCGTAGTCCACGCCCCAGGTGTCAATGCCGATGGCGTCCACCCTGGTGCCCGCGCGGCCCAGCTTCAAAAGCGCCTGCTTCATCTCGTAGACCAGGCGCGGGACGTCCCACACGAAGCGCCCGCACAGCATCACGGGATCGTTGGTGAAGCGGTGGATCTCCCGGATTTCGATTTTTTCTCCGTCGAAGGTTCCCAGCATCGCGCGTCCGCTGGATGCGCCAAAGTCAAATCCCAACAGGTTCAGCGTCTTCATGCACGAACACTCTCCTTTTTTCGATTGCAAGCCGAAAAATAACCAGCCTATATCTCTGATAATAGTATAGCAAAGATTTCAACTTCTCACAAGTGCGGATTGAAAATTCCACGAAAATGCCCGGGACGGCGCCTGGCAAGCGAGCGAACAAATGTTTCGAAAATTTGTGCCGGTGAAAAAATTGCGGCGAAAAATGTATAAACCAGATGTATATTCACCGCCCGCAAAGGGCGGGAATCCACATTTTCCACATGGTTATCCACAGAAAATGGGGATGGAAGCCCGTGTTTTTCGAGGATTTGCCGCTTTATCCACAATTTGCAGGGGAATGCATAAAAATTTTCCACAGACTTCGGTCTGTGAAGATCAAATTGCTTTCAAATTTGCTGCCGGAATATGACACGGAGAAAGCGGAAGCATCACAATCCCGTCATAATTCAAGCGGCGGAGCCGGTGAAAACCCGAGGATCCCCGGGAATTCATCGCCTTCCACCGCTCCAAATATTGCAAATATACTACGAAATATTACAAAACCATATCTTTTGCATGATTGCCGTCGGACGGCACTTCATCGGCGCCCGGCGGCCACGGCGCAGATGGCGTTGATGGTCAGCGCCGTCAGCAGGGCGTAGAGGAAGCCGGGAACGACGAAGCCCTCCACCAGCGAGGCGGCGGCGTAGAGCAGCCCCACGTCGATCACCAGGCCGAAGAGGCCCAGGGTGAGGCAGCCGATGGGCGCGAAGAGCAGGCGCAGTATCGGCCGAAGGAGGATGTGGGCCAGCCCCAGCAGCGCGCCGACCAGCAGCGCGGGGCGCAGCGCTTCCAGGGACATGTCCGCGCCGTAGATGCCCATCACCTGCGCGATGGTGGGCACGGCCAGGGTACAGCAGATCAGGATCAGCCCCCAGCGGCTGCCGCGTCGACGTCGGTTCATGCTTCATACGCTCCAATGATGTCGTCAAATTCTGCCCACGCGCCGGTCCGGGGCGGCTTTGCGGCGAAGTGCACGGGCTCCCGGCGCACGGGATGCTCGAAGGACAGCGAGACGGCCCACAGCGCGATCTGCTGGCCGGGTCTGCCCCCGCCGTAGCGGGCGTCGCCCCACAGCGGGAGACCGGCGTGGGCGTGCTGCACGCGGATCTGGTGGGCGCGGCCGGTGTCGAGCTGCACCTCCGCGAGGGTCAATCCGCCGCGCGTGCAGAGGGGAGAGGTGGTCAGCCGGGCGTGCTTTGCGCCGGGGGTGTCCGGGGGCACGACGCGCACCGTGCCGGTGGCGGGGTCCTTCCACAGGTCGTCTTCCAGCACCCGCGGCCCGGGGAGCGTACCCTGCAGCACGGCGAGATAGCGCTTGTCCTGCGCGTGCTCCGCGAAGGCCCTGGAGAGCCGGGAGGCCGCCTTGGAGGTCCGGGCGAACACCATGACGCCGCCCACCGGACGGTCGAGGCGGTGCACCAGCCCCAGGTAGACCGCGCCGGGCTTTTGATATTTATTGCCAATATAGCGCTTCAATATGCTCAGCAGGTCGTCGTCGCCGGAGCGATCCGCCTGCACGGGCAGATTGGGCGGCTTCACCACCACCAGCAGGTGGTTGTCCTCGTACAGCACGGGAATTTCGTATCTGCCGGAGCGGACGGGATCGGGCATGGGGATCCTCCTTTGCCTTGGCGTGCCGGGACGGGCGTTATGGCAGCGTGACGATGAAGGTCGCGCTCTTTCCGGGCTCGCTCTCGGCGTGGATGCGGCCGTTGTGGGCCTCCACGATGTTGCGGGCGATGGCGAGCCCCAGGCCGTTGCCGGCGACCTCGCTGTTGTGGGACAGGTCCTCGCGATAGAAGCGGTCGAAGATCTTTTCCAGGTGGTCCGGGGCGATGCCCTGGCCGGTGTTGTGGACGCTGAACTGGCAGCCGCGCCCCTTCTGGCGCAGCGAGAGCCGGATGGCGCCGCCCTCGTCGGAGTACTTGAGGGCGTTGGACAGCAGAATCACCGCCAGCTGCTGCAGCATTTCCTCATCGCCCTTGACGAACACGCCGTCGGGAATGTCCAGGGCCAGCGTCCTGCCGGCCTCGAACACGGTGGATTCGAAGGGCAGCGCCACGGCCAGCAGCGCCTTGGAGAGGTCGATGCGCTCGAGCTTGGCGCGCACCGTGCCCTTGTCCATGCGGGCCAGCGTCAGCAGGCTCTGGACCAGCCGGTCGGTGCGCCGGACCTCGGAGCGGATGTAGCCCAGGTACTCGTTTTCGCCGATGTCCCCGGCGAGCACCTCGGCATTGGCGGAGATGACCGCCAGGGGCGTCTTGAATTCATGGCTGGCGTCCCACACGAACTGCTTTTGCCGTTCAAAGGCCTCCTGCACGGGTTTGACCATCTGCCGGATCAGCAGCCATGCGCCGGCGGACAGCAGCAGGCAGGCCAGCCCCGAAACGAGGGCGGTGGTCTTCACGACGCCCTGGGCGGCCATGCGCTCGAGGCGCGCGTCCAGCACGATCAGCTGCTGCGCGCCGTCGGATTCGTACAGGCGGAAGTACTGGGTGCCGATGCGGCCGGACTCCCTGCCGGAGGCCAGGACAGACGCGGCCAGCGCCTGCACCTGCTCGTCGTCGTACAGATCGGCGCGGTCGCTGGACCAGCTCTCCACCCCGCCGTCCCCGTCGAGGGTGATGGTGTAGAAGTTGGAGAGGCTGGCGAGATCGCCGCCGGGCCCAGCCTGACGGGCGGGAGGATCGCCGGCTTCGGGAGGGGTTTCGCCCGCGCGGAGGTCGCCCGTCGGCAGGTCGTCGCGCGCCCACCTCGGGGGGCGCACGCCCCGGTTTTCGGCCAGCACGCGCAGCGCGGACTGGGCGCGCTGGTCGATGCTCCGATAGTTGACGAAGCTGATGGAGAAGATGATGCCGCCGGTGACGATGACCAGCACGGCGATGACCAGCAGGGTGAGCCTCCTGCGCAGCTTGACGATCATGCGCCTTCCTCCAGGGAGTAGCCCAGCCCGCGGGAGGCCTTGATCTTCAGCTTTGCACCGATGAAGCTGAGCTTCTTGCGCAGGAAGGACACGTAGACCTCCAGGTTGTTGTACTCCGCGTCGCTCTCATAGCCCCAGACGCGCTCGATCAGCGTCTCCTTCGGCAGGATCTGGCCGGGATTGCGCAGGAACAGCTCCATCAGCTGGTATTCCTTCGCGCCCAGCTTCACCGACTGCCCGCTGGCGTCGCACTGGAGCTTCGCGTCCTTTTCCGACAGCGAGACGCCGCCGTAGGCCAGCTCCATCACCGGCGCGCCGTCGCCCCGGCGGGTGATGGCCCGCAGGCAGGCGATCAGCTCCTCCATCTGGAAGGGCTTGGGCAGATAGTAGTCCGCGCCGCCCTGCAGCCCGCGCACCCGGTCCTGCAGGTCGCCCCGGGCGGTCAGCATCATGATCGGGGTCTTCAACCCCTCGGCGCGCACCCGGTCCAGTATGGCGAAGCCGTCCATGCCCGGCAGCATGACGTCCAGGATGATGGCGTCGTAGCCGCCGCTGAGCGCGCAGTCCAGCCCGTCCGGGCCGTTGTACACGGGATCGGCCACGATGTGCTCCCGGCTCAGCAGCCGGCAAACGGCGCTGGAGAGGTTCTTCTCGTCTTCCACCAGCAGTACGCGCATGGGACAGCCTCCTTTGCAATGTCGTCCTGTTCAGTATAGCATATTTTTGGAAAAATGAAAACGCTCGCTCTGGAAGGAAGCGCGCCGAAAACTCCCCGGCGAAGCGCCGGGGATGGGTGAAAGGGGATTATTCGGCGGCGCCTGCCGCGGCGGACTGGGCGGCGGCGATGGCGTCATACTCGTCCTGGGTGATCACGTTCGCGCGCAGCAGCTCGTCGAGCAGGCTGCTTTCCGGAGCCTCGGGCGCTTCGCCCTCCGGCTGCTGGCCGGAAGCCGGCTGCTGGTCGAGAGTCGGCTGCTGACCGGAAGCCGGCTGCTGGCCGAGAGTCGGCTGCTGACCGGAAGCCGGCATCTCGGGCGCATGCTCGCGCATGTAGGTGTCGATGGCATCCCGGGTCTCCTGGGAGATCGTGCCGTCCTTTACCAGCGCGTCAAAGTCCACGAGGCCGCCGGGCATTTCGCCGGGCATGCCCTGGGGAGCCATGCCGTCCTGGGGATTCTTACCGGAAGCCGGCTGCGTGGGGGCGTCGTTCTGGCCTTCGCCGTCCGAGGCGTCCCCGGCTTCAGGGGCCTGGGCGTCGGAGTCGCTGTCCTGCGCGCTCTGTCCGTCTGTGCCTTCGGGCTGCTTATCGTTAGGCTGCTGACCGGAAGCCGGCTGCTGACCGGAAGCCGGCTGCTGGCCGAAAGTCGGCTGCTGACCGTTCTGCGGCATCTGGCCGTTGGGCATTTGACCATTCTGCGGCATCTGGCCGTTCCAGGGCATCTGGCCGTTGGGGCCGCCCTTCATGCCGCCGTGCCCGCCGTTGGGCATCTGGCCGCGGGGCGCCTGGCCGTTCATCTGGCCGTTCATCGGGGCGTTGCCGCTTGCGCGGCCTGCGGTTTCCGCCATGGCGGGCACGATGGCCGCCGTCATGACCACTGCGATCGCGAGGACCGCGACGAGAAGCTTTTTCAGGGTTTTCATGTTCTTTTCCTCCATCTCTGATGTCGATGGGTTTCATTCGAGCTGTCATCGGCGCCTTGTTTTTGATGACGCTGTCATGATAACCCGGCTTCCTTGAATCAAGATTGAAGAAAAAGAAGTTCTGAAAAAAGGATGCAGCAGGCTCTGTGCGGGGCGCGATTGCGCCGACCGGCCGAAGTCCCTCCGCTATGCCGCGTCGTCCAGCGCGCCGGTCGCGCCGCCCAGGCCATGGACGGCGAA
>JAFWBZ010000308.1 GCA_017537105.1 Clostridia bacterium
CCGGCACGCGGGAGGACGCGGCGGCGATCCGGATCGGCACCAACAACACCCCCCTCTCCGCCACGGTTTGGCAGTGCGCGGACGGGAGCTACGACGGCATGGGTCCCACGGAGGGCAAGTGCGGGTCGCGGCTGACATGGGCGCTGGACGGGGAAGGCGTGCTCACGATCGCCGGTATCGGAGAGATGAACAACTACACATCGAGCGGCGGCGCGCCCTGGGAGCTGCGGAAGAGCAGCATCGTGAGGACGGTCGTCGGGAGCGGTGTGACCAGCGTGGGCAACTACGCGTTCTATAACTGCCCGAACCTGGCGGAGGTCAGCCTGCCCGCCGGGCTGAGGAGACTTGGGGAGCGTTGCCTGTACAACTGCGACGTGCTGACGGAGATCGCGCTGCCGGAGGGCCTGTATGAAATCGGCAATTACGCATTCTACGATAGCGACGGCCTGACGGCGGTCAGCCTGCCGGACAGCCTGACAAGCCTGGGAACAAATGCATTCTTGAGCTGTGATCATCTCGCCTCGGTCCGGCTTTCGGAGGGGCTGGCGGGCATACCTTCCAGCGCGTTCCAGGGCAGCGCCCTCACCGTAGTGACGATCCCGGAGGGCGTGACGCAGATCGGTTCATACGCGTTCAGTTCTTGCCGACAGCTGCGGGAGCTGCGGCTGCCGAGCACGCTGGAAGGCATCGACAGCGGCGCGTTCGACTACTGCGAGTCGCTGGAGACGATCCTTTACACCGGCACGCGGGAGGACGCGGCAGCGATCCGGATCGGCACCAGCAACATCCCCCTTACCACCGCGACCTGGCGCTTCCTGCCGGATCTCACGAATATGACCGTGCTGCGGCTGCCCGCCCGGCTGAAGGTTATCGAAGCCGAGGCGTTCACCGGCCTGGCCTGCGAGGCGATCATCATTCCCGAGGGGTGCACGAATATCGGGTCGCGCGCCTTTGCGGGCTGCGCGAACCTGGTCTACGTCCGGATCCCGGCCAGTGTGAGCAGCATCGCCGAGGATGCCTTTGCAGATTGTCCCCTGGTGGAGATCGACTGGGTGGGTCATTAGAGCAGCCCGCTTGGCGGAGAAAGACCTGTTCACAACGACTTCCGGGGCCGGATCCATCGCGATCCGGCCCCGGTTTTCGCCTGTTTCTTTCACAACGGAAGCAGATTTCCGTTGCGAATAAACAGCCCGGGAACCGTTCCAGGCTGTCATGGTTTTTCCGCGATTCTTCAGCCTTCGTTGATGTACCGGCATGCGGCCAGGGCGGCCGTGGCGCCGTCGGCGATGGCGGTTGCCAGCTGGCGCACGCCCTTGCTGCGGCAGTCG
The DNA here is from genome assembly GCA_017537105.1 of Clostridia bacterium. GTDB lineage: Bacteria > Bacillota > Clostridia > Christensenellales > Aristaeellaceae > UBA2862. Next base: position 1,329 of record JAFWBZ010000308.1, read on the forward strand.
CCGGCGACGTACAGGCCCGGCGTCCGGGTGACGCAGCGCTCGTCCGAGTCGAAATAGCCCCAGGCGTTCAGGTCTGCCAGCGGGGCGAAGGGCTCGTTTTCCGGGATCAGGCCAATGGCGACGAACAGGCCGTCGCAGGGAACCACCTGCTTCGCGCCGCTGGTCCGGTTCTCGATCTCCAGTCCCCGCAGCGCGCCGTCTTCCGTCAGCAGCCGGTCGATCTTTGTGTCTGCGATCACCCGAACGTTGGACCTCGCGGCCAGAACATCCTGAAGCCGCTGCTCTCCGGTCAGGGCGGGCAGGTCCTGGAGGATGATGACCTCGTGGCACTTCCCGGCGAGGAGGATGGCCTCCTGGAGCGCGGAGTTGCCGCCGCCTGCCACGCACACGGTCTGTCCAGCGTAGAAGTCCCCGTCGCACACGGCGCAAAAGGAGATGCCCTCGCCGACCAGCTCGTTCTCGCCCTCCAGGCCCAGCATGCGGTGCTTGACGCCGGTGGCCAGAATCACCGCGCGGCCCTCAAAGCGGCTGCCCTCCTCGGTGACGACGACCTTGCGGTCTTTCAGGTCCTCCACAGCGACTGCGGTCTCGAATTCGATCTCCGCGCCCTGGGCCAGGATTTGCTCCAGCATGCGGTCCGCAAATTCGTTGCCGCTCATCTGGAGGGTGCCGGGGTAGTTTTCCACCTTGGGAGAGTGGGTGATCTGTCCGCCGAAGCCGTGCTTTTCGATCACCAGCGCGGATTTGCCATTGCGCTGCGCGTAAAGCGCGGCGGTCATGCCAGCGGGGCCGCCGCCGACGACGATGATGTCAACCATGCCGATTCCTCCGTATCCTCAGAAAATGCGGGCGATCGATGATCGCCCGCTGTGCATGATGAATGGATGGGTTACGCGCCCCGGCGCATCAGCCAGCCCTTGATGTCGCTGACACCGCGGTACTTCTCAAAGGTGCCGCTGCCCAGCAGCACCAGCGTGGGGGCCTGCTTGACGCCGTATTTCTCCACCAGCGCCTTTTCGTCGTTGGCGTTGACGGCGGTGTACTCGATGCCCGCACGGTCCAGCAGGGCCATGGCGGCCTTGCAGTTGGGGCAGGTGGGCGTCTTGAACAGGATCGCGCCGGAGGTGCCGATGTCGACGGGCGCGGCGGCCTCGACGGGCTTTGCGGGCGCGGCCTGTACTGCGGGCGCCTCCTGGTCAGTCTCGGGCTTCATCAGCGGCTGTGCGGGCTCGCAGCAGGGGCGCTCAAAGGCAGCCTCCATGGCCACGTCCGCAAAGGTGGCGGTGACGGCCGGGTTGGGGCCCTGGTGCTTCAGGTGAGAGTGCCCGATGTCGTACACCTTGCGGTCCTTGAACTCCTGGGCCTTGCCATCGTTCCAGTTCTGCACGGGGCGATAGTAGCCGGTGATGCGGCTGTAGACCTCGGTCTTCTGCCCGCAGATGGGGCAGGTGTACTGCTCGCCGGTCAGGTAGCCGTGGCTGCGGCAGACGGAGTAGGTGGGGGACATGGTGTAGTAGGGCAGCTTGTAGTTCTCGGCGATCTTGCGCACCAAGTTTGCCGCAGCCTTCCAGTCGGGCAGCTTTTCGCCCAGGAAGGCGTGGAACACCGTGCCGGAGGTGTACAGCGTCTGCAGCTCGTCCTGCACGTCCAGCGCGGAGAAAACGTCCTCGCTGTAGCCGACGGGCAGGTGACTGGAGTTCGTGTAGTAGGGCGTGCCGTTCATGTTGGCGGTGATGATGTCCGGATACTGCGCCTTGTCGTGCTTGGCAAAGCGATAGGTCGTGGACTCCGCCGGGGTGGCCTCCAGATTGTACAGGTCCCCGTACTGCTCCTGATAGTCGGACAGGCGCTCGCGCATGTGGTTCAGCACGTCGCGGGTGAAGGCCTGGGTCCTGGGGCTGGTCAGATCCTCGCGCAGCCAGTTGGCATTCAGGCCCACCTCGTTCATGCCGATCAGGCCGATGGTGGAGAAGTGGTTGTTGAAGTGGCCGAGGTAGCGCTTGGTGTAGGGATACAGGCCCATGTCCAGCAGCTTGGTGATGACCGTGCGCTTGGTCTTGAGGGAGCGCGCGGAGATGTCCATCAGGTTGTCCAACCGCTTGTAGAAGTCCTGCTCGTCCTTGGCGAGATAGGCGATGCGCGGCATGTTGATGGTCACGACGCCGATGGAGCCGGTGGATTCGCCAGAGCCGAAGAAGCCGCCGGACTTCTTGCGCAGCTCGCGGAGGTCCAGGCGCAGGCGGCAGCACATCGAGCGCACGTCGCTGGGCTCCATGTCGGAGTTGATGTAGTTGGAGAAGTAGGGCGTGCCGTACTTCGCGGTCATCTCAAACAGCAGCTTGTTGTTCTCGGTCTCGGACCAGTCGAAGTCGCGGGTGATGGAGTAGGTGGGGATCGGATACTGGAATCCGCGTCCGTTGGCGTCGCCCTCGATCATGATCTCGATGAACGCCTTGTTCACCATGTCCATTTCCTTCTGGCAGTCGCCGTAGGTGAAGTCCATCTCCTTGCCGCCGATGATGGCCGGCAGGTTCTTCAGGTCGTTCGGGACCACCCAGTCCAGCGTGACGTTGGAAAACGGCGCCTGCGTGCCCCAGCGGCTGGGGGTGTTCACGCCGTAGATGAAGCTCTGCACGCACTGCTTGACTTCCTTCTGGGACAGGTTGTCCACCCGCACGAAGGGGGCCAGGTAGGTGTCAAAGCTGGAAAACGCCTGGGCCCCGGCCCACTC
>JAFWBZ010000309.1 GCA_017537105.1 Clostridia bacterium
ACGCTGCCCGCGGGCGGCGGGGTGCTGAACGTGCGGGTCGGCGCGATCATCCGCCGGGGCGGCGCGGTGCTGATGGTGGGCGGCGACGCCCTGGACTACTATTACTCCGTGGGCGGATGGATCCGCTTCGGCGAGACCGCCGAGCAGGCCGTGCTCCGGGAGGTGGAGGAGGAGACCGGCGTTCGCCTGGAGATCGACCGGCTGGGCTTCATCCACGAGGACTTCTTCACCGGCGACCTGGGCGAATTCTCGGGCAGGCCGGTGCACGAGATCGGCTTCTATTTCTACATGAAGGTGCCGGAGGATTTCGAGCCCGTCTGCGGCAGCATGGCCGTCGACGGCAGCGCGGAGCACCTGATCTGGGTGCCGCTGGACGCGGAGAAGACGATCTATCCCACCTTTTTCAGAACCGACCTGGACCGGCCCGCGCCGGGGGTCGTGCACATCGTGACGGACGAGAGGTGAACTGCCATGGCCAAGGGCTTTCTGCCGGTGCGCGCCGGGGAGCTGCGCGAACGGGGCTGGGATGCGCCGGATTTCGTGTACGTCACCGGCGACGCCTATGTGGATCATCCCTCCTTTGGCCTGGCGATCATCTCCCGAGTGCTGGAGGCGGCGGGCTATCGCGTGGCGATGCTGCCCCAGCCGGACTGGCACAGCTGCGAGCCCTTCAAGGAGTATGGGCGGCCGAGGATCGGCTTTCTGGTGACGGCGGGGGTCATCGACAGCATGGTGAACCACTACACCGCTGCAAAGAAGCGGCGCTCGGAGGACGCCTATTCCCCCGGCGGACAGGCGGGCCATCGCCCGGACCGGGCGACCATCGTCTACTGCAATCGCATCCGCGAGGCCTATCGGGATGTGCCCATCGCCATCGGCGGGGTGGAGGCGTCGCTGCGGCGCTTCGCACACTACGACTACTGGGACGACCGGGTGCGCAATTCCGTGCTGGTGGACAGCGGCGCCGACGTGCTGATGTTCGGCATGGGTGAGCGCAGCATCCTGAAGGTGGCGGAGTGGATGGCCTCGGACAGGGACTTCTCCGAAATGCGCGTGCCAGGCACCTGCGTGATGGCGGGGGAGGTCCCGGAGGGCTTCCTGGAGATTCTGCCCATGGAGGTCGTGGCGACGGACAAGCGCGCCTACGCCGAGGCGTTCAAGATGCAGTACGACCAACAGGACCCGGTGCGGGGCAGGCCCATCGCCCAGAAGCACGGGAAGAAGTGGATGCTTCAAAACGTGCCGGACCTTCCGCTGACCGAGGCGGAGCTGGACGCGGTCTACGCGCTGCCCTATCAACGGGCGTGGCACCCGATGTACGACCGGGACGGCGGCATCCCGGCCATCGAGGAGGTGCAGTTCTCCATCGCCTCGGTGCGGGGCTGCTTCGGCGCGTGCAGCTTCTGCGCACTGACCTTTCACCAGGGGCGCATCGTGACCAGCCGCAGCAAGGCCTCCATCGTGGCGGAGGGACGGCTCTTGACCAATCTGCCCGGCTTCAAGGGCTACATCCACGACGTGGGCGGCCCCACAGCCAACTTCCGAAAGCCCGCCTGCGGCAAGCAGCTGAAGTGCGGCGCCTGCGCCCACCGGCAGTGCCTGTTCCCGAAGCCCTGTCCCAACCTGAAGGCGGATCACAGCGAGTACATCGACATCCTGCGGGCGCTGCGGCAGCTGCCCGGGGTGAAGAAGGTGTTCGTGCGAAGCGGCATCCGCTACGATTACGTGCTGGCGGACAAGAAGAACAACTTCCTGCGGGAGCTCTGCGCGCACCACGTCTCCGGCCAGCTGAAGGTGGCGCCGGAGCACGTGAGCCCCAGGGTGCTGCACTATCTGGGCAAGCCCGAGGTGGAGACCTACAACCGCTTTGTGGAGCGCTACCGGCAGGTGAACGAGCAGCTGGGCCTGAAGCAGTATCTGGTGCCCTACTTCATGTCCAGCCACCCCGGCTGCACGCTGGACGACGCCATTCAACTGGCGGTATACATGAAGCGCACCGGCCAGCACCCGGACCAGGTGCAGGACTTCTATCCCACGCCGGGCACGCTCTCCACGGCCATGTTCTTTACCGGGCTGGATCCCCGGGATATGACGCCGGTCTATGTGCCCCGGGATCCGGAGGAAAAGGCCATGCAGCGGGCGCTGATGCACTACTTCAAGCCCTACAACCGGCCGCTGGTGCTGAAGGCGCTGCGGCAGGCGGGACGGGAGGATCTGATCGGCTGGGGCGGCGATTGCCTGATCCCGCCCTACGAGCGAAAGAAGAAGCCCGGGGACGGCGAAGGATCGGGACGCAGGGGCGAGCGGCCCGGGGAGCGCCGGAGCCCAGCGGGGAAGGGCACGAGGCATACGACCGACGACAGGCGCCGCGCGGAGAAACGGGTCAAGCATCCCGTCAAGGGCGGCAGGCGCTGAAGGGGAGGAGACACCGATGAAGAAGGGCGATTTGAGGCGGGAGCAGATCCTGGACACGGCGGAGCGGCTGTTCTTCGAGCGCGGCTACGACCGCACCAGCATACAGGACGTGCTGGACGCGCTGGGCATCTCCAAGGGCGGCTTCTATCACTACTTTGACGCCAAGGAGAGCGTGCTGCGGGAGATCTGCGCGAGGCGCTGGTTTTCGCAGTTTGATCGCATCCGGACGGAACTTTCCGACGCCCGGCGCAGTCCAATGGACAAGTTGAACCTGCTTCTCAGGCAGGCAAACCTGTTCGAGACCGAAGACAGCCACTTCGCGGCGCTGGTGATGAAGCTGTGCTACCGCGATGGGGACGTGTCCATCCGGGAGGCCCGGCGCAGGGTGCTGCTGGACAGCTTGGCGGAGCGCGTGGACGAGGCTGTGGGCGAGGGTATCGCGGACGGCTCGCTGCACACCCGCCATCCCAAGGCGATCGGCCGCCTGCTGCTGCTGCTGGCCTGCGACGTCAACGACGAGACTTGTGCGATGCTGGCCGCCGATCCGGACAACCCGGACCGGATGATCCGTGTGATCGAGCTGCTGAACGCCTATCGCGAGAGCGTGGAGCTGCTCGCCGGTGCGCCCTATGGGGCGGTGGAGCTGTTCGATCCCGGCAGCCTGCTCGCCTCCTGGGAAGCGGCGATGGAAGAATGGAAGAAACTGGAGGAAGCATAGCATGAAGCGAATGATTGCCATGGTGCTGGCACTGTGTCTGGCGCTGGCGTGCCTGGGCGCGGCGGCGGAGGGCGGCCTCGAATGGGCGGAGGCGCCTGCGGCGGTGGACGAACCCGCCGAGGAAGCGGCGGCGGCCGGAGAAGAGACGGCAGACGCGGACGGGACCGGGGAGCCTGCCGGGCGGCTGGCGGGCGTGAAGATCGGCATCGATCCCGGCCACCAGGAGCACGGCAACAACGGCAAGGAGACCATTGCCCCCAACAGCAAGAAGACCAAGCCCAAGGTGTCCTCGGGCACGCGGGGCGTGAAGACCAAGATCCCGGAGTACATGACGGTGCTGGAGATCTCCTTCGCGCTGCGGGATGCGCTGCTGGCGGAGGGCGCGGAGGTGTACATGACCCGCGAGACCCACGACGTGGACATCTCCAACCAGGAGCGCGCGAAGATGATGAACGACCTGGGCGTGGACCTGGTGCTGCGCATCCACTGCGACGGCACCAACAAGAAGTCCGCCAATGGCATCGGGCTGTTCGTCAACAAGTCCTATGCCATCTCCAAGGAGAGCAAGCGGGCCGCCCAGTGCATCCTGCCCCGCATGGTCGAGGCCACCGGCGCCAAGAAGCGCGGCGTCTATGAGCGGGACACCTACACCGGCCTCAACTGGTCCACCGTGCCCTGCATCCTGGTGGAGTGCGGCTATCTGACCAACCCCGACGAGGACGTGCAGCTCAACGATCCCGAGTACCAGAAGCTGCTGGCACAGGGCATGGTCGAGGGCATCGTGGACTACATGCGGGAAAACTGAGCCGGAAAGCGGCGGAGGGGGCGCGGGAGAAGCTCTCTTTGCCGATTTTTATTGTTATTTTTTCGATTCCCGCGTCCATTTCCCGAAAGGTTCATTGACATTCCCGGGGGAAACAGGTATAATGATTCGGTAAGCCGCTCGAAACCGGCTTGAAATGTATGCCCCGACGAGGGGATGCTGCCCCGTTTCGGCGAGATTTTTGTATAGGAGGTGCAACGCGTGTACGCAGTCATTAAGACCGGTGGCAAGCAGTACCGTGTTCAGCAGGGCGACGTGATCTTCGTTGAGAAGCTCAACGCGCAGGCGGATGAAGCGGTTACTTTCGACGAGGTTCTGCTCGTCGGCGACGCAGACCAGGCCAAGGTCGGCACGCCCGTGGTTGAGGGCGCGAAGGTCGAGGGCAAGGTGCTGGCCCAGGTGAAGAGCCGCAAGATCGTCGTCTACAAGTACAAGGCCAAGAAGAACGAGCGCAAGAAGCAGGGCCATCGTCAGCCCTACACCAAGGTTGAGATCACGGCCATCAACGCCTGATGAAGACCCGGGGAACGACCGTCACCTTTTACCGGCGGTCAGACGGCGCGCTGGTCGGCTATCGGTGCGAGGGACACACGGGCTACGCGGAATCGGGCGCGGACATCGTCTGCGCGGGGGTTTCGGCGTTGACCCAGGCCACGCTGAACGGGCTGAAAAACGTCCTGAAGGCGCCCGTCCTGTTTGACATCGACGACCGGACGGCCTTGTTAGAGGCTCAACTGACGCCGGAGGTCACTGAAAATCAGCTCTCGCAGGCACAGCTCCTGCTGGAGACCCTCCTTCAGGGACTTCAGGCAATCGAGAGGAGTTATCCTCGAAACGTTCGCATATTCTTCGAAGAACGGAGGTAAAGCACATGTTCATGATGAATCTTCAGCTCTTCGCTCACAAGAAGGGAATGGGCTCCTCCCGCAACGGCCGCGACAGCCATGCGCAGCGCCTCGGCGTGAAGCGCGCAGATGGCCAGTTCGTGCTCGCGGGTAACATTCTCGTTCGTCAGCGCGGAACCAAGTTCCATCCGGGCAAGAACGTGGGCATCGGCGACGATGATACCCTGTACGCGAAGCTGGATGGCGTCGTAAAGTTCGAGCGCCTGGGCAAGACCCGCAAGCAGGTCAGCATCTATCCCAAGACGGAGGCTGCGGCTGCGGAATAATCCCCATTGGGTTGAAAGACGCGCCAAAGGATTCTTTGGCGCGTCTTTCTATGTCAAAGG
>JAFWBZ010000310.1 GCA_017537105.1 Clostridia bacterium
AGCCGACCCTGGAGCCTGCCGGAGAGGCTTCCATCGATGAGGTGCTCACCGCGCTGAATGACGACACCTATCGCGCCACCTACGACGCGCTGCTCTCCGGCGAGGTCATCCGGAAGGGCAGCAAGGGCGACGCCGCCAGGGGCGTGCAGCAGACGCTGGTGGCCTTCGGGCAGAACATCGCCGTGGACGGGAATGTCGGGTCAAAATCCATCGCCGCGCTGAACGCCGTGCAGGCGGCCTTCGGACTTCCCGAAACCGAAGAACTGGATGCAGGGGGCTACGCCGCGCTGCTGCCGAGGCTGCTGATGGTCACAAATCCCGACGAGGCCGACGCGCTGCTGGCGGGGCAGATGGACTCTGGCGAGTACGACTACATGCGCGCCTGTGCGCTGGTGGCCCAGGGAAAATACGCCTCGGCCAGGGATCTGTTTGAGCAGAGCGGCTGGGGCGACTGGGAGTCCCGCGCCGGGGCTTGCGTGCAGAAATGGCCCAAGACCGGCGTGCTGTACAAGAACCCCGAGATCAAGGGCAGCAGCACCGAGCTGGCCGTGCAGTTCAACACCGATCCGGACACCGCCATGCTGGTGAAAATCTACACCACCGACGGCGTGCTGGCCCGCACGATGTTCATCGGCGGCACCGGCAAGGCCAAGACCTCCCTGCCCGCGGGCACCTACGTCATCAAGGACGGCACCGGCCACAACTGGTACGGCGAAGAGGAGGCCTTCGGCAGCGAGGGCTACTATGAGATCATGACCTTCGGCGACGGTCAGCAGGAGGTCCAGCTCAAGAAGAACTACAGCTCCACCATCACCGTGAACGTGCAGGAGGACAACCCCGACGCCGAAGGCGTGGGCTCGGACTGGGAGAGCTGGGAGGATTTCTAAAAGAACGGGAGTCAACGGACGGTTCTCGATGGCGCCAAAAGCAAGAAAGGTTGTCAATAGAGCCGTCCATGACATAAGGAGGCTGACCCTATGAAAAGGCTGTTTGCGATCCTGATTGTCCTGGCCCTGCTGCTCTGCGCCCTGTCCGCGTCGGCCGAAGCTGGATCCTCCATCCCGGAGGCGCTGATGGGCGAATGGACAGGTGTAGGCACGCCGAAGAACGGCGGCCCGGCCATCGACCTGACCGCGACCATCAACGGCGACGGCAGCGGCGAGTACACCTTCGACCAGGGCGGCTACCACGAGAGCTATCCCTTCACCATCTCCAGCGACGACAGCGCCTTCTCCGTGGACATCCCCGCCGACAACACCCTGGGCATCAGCGCGTGTGGCGGCACCTGGGCGCTGGAGGACGGCGTTTTGAAGCTGGACATCACCACCACCTTCGCCAATGGCGGCAGCTATGCCTACACCGCCGAGTGTGAAAAGGCCGCTGAAGGGAAGGAGGGCAGGTCGAGCGCTCCCGCCGGGGAAGATGCCCCTGCTGAAGCGGCGCAGCCGTCATCCACCCCGCTGGGCGATCCGATCGTCCCACAGGCCAATGCGCCGACCCTCGCGGGCGCGGAATCGACTGAGCCCACCCCCGAACCCACGCTTGAGCCCGCGGCAGAAAACTATCGGCATGCGGACGCGGGCCAGACCCGCGTCGAATGGAACGGCGGTGAGGAAAGCTTTGAATTGGAACTCTTCGCGTCTCAATGGACAAACTGGGACCTCCTGGTCAACACCATTGGGTTGATGCCCGGCAGCGGCACTTACCTGTTTATCCTGCGCCTTCACTCTCTGGTGGAGCCGTTGACCTATGACAGGATCAAAGAAGAGATCGCCCCGACACTGGCCCTGCGCTGCAAGGCGGACGGAACGCAGGATCTGCCGAAGCGCGTCATTCTGCCCTTTGATGCGGAAGACGGGGCGCCCGTCTGGCGCTTTGATCTCACTTATGTCTTCCAGTGCGATGGGGACGAGGATGACTTTGAACTGCTGTATGACGGCGTGCTTTACCCGCTGAGCGGGCTGCCCAAGGAGGGGTACGCACTGACTGTACCCACACCGTCTCCCACGCCGGAACTCACACCCGAGCCCACCTCAACACCTGTGCCGGCGGACATCGTTGCATTGAACGAGCTTCACAGGCGGGCGCTCAATGAAAACGGGACCTCCATTGACAAGGCGGTGTGCACCGGGGATGTGGTTGTGGCCTACTATTCCTCCGGAAGCGAGGATGCCAATCCGAGCCAGATACTCACGGCCGATTCTGATGACACATGGGGTTTTCCCCGTGAATACCGGGCAGACGATTTTGAATCGGCCCGCTGGGCAGCGATCATCTATCCCACATATGTGCATGTAGGCTGGTACGGTAACATCGCGGCGCATCGGACGAATACCTGGCTTTCACTGTTCGACCTGGAGACGGGCGTGCAATATAAGGAGATGGTGGTGTCGGAGGAACCGCCCCTGACCCTCACTGTCCAGACCGCCAATGGCATTACTCAGTCCTCCGAGGCGAGCGGGCAGTTTCATGCCGCGGACGCGAGGGTTCGGCTGACGGAGCTCGTGGAGGCCGCGCGCGTGGCCTCCCCACCTGCGTCCACGCCGGAGCCGACCCTGGAGCCTGCCGGAGAGGCTTCCATCGATGAGGTGCTCACCGCGCTGAATGACGACACCTATCGCGCCACTCGCGACGCATTGCGCTCGGGCGAGGTCGTGAAGAAGGGCAGCAAGGGCGCCGCCGCCAGGGGCGTGCAGCAGACGCTGGCGGCCTTCGGGCAGAAGATCGCCGTGGACGGCAACGCGGGAGCCAGGACCATCGCCGCGCTGAACGCCGTGCAGGCGGCCTTTGGGCTGGAGAAAACGGATTCCCTGGATGCCGAAGGCTATGCAACGCTGCTGCCGAGGCTGCTGATGGTCACCGATCCCGACGCGGCCGACGCGCTGCTGGCGGGACGGATGGACCGCGGCGAGTACGATCACATGCGCGGCTGTGCGCTGGCGGCTCAGGGGAAATACGCCTCGGCCAAAGCCCTGTTTGAGGAGAGCGGCTGGGGCGACTGGGAGGCGCGCGCCGGGGCCTGCGTCCAGCCCTGGCCCAAGACCGGCGTGCTGTACAGGAACCCCGCCGTCAAGGGCGGCAGCGCCGAGCTGGCCGTGCAGTTCAACACCGACCCGGACACCGCCATGCTGGTGAAGATCTACACCGTCGACGGCGTGCTGGCCCGCACGATGTTCATCGGCGGCACCGGCAGGGCCAAGACCTCCCTGCCCGCGGGCACCTACATCATCAAGGACGGCACCGGTCGCGACTGGTACGGCGATGAGGAGGCCTTCGGCAGCGAGGGCCGCTACGAGATCATGACCTTCGGCAATGGCCAGCAGGCGCTCCAGCTCAGGAAGAACTACAGCTCCACCATCACCGTGAACGTCCAGGAGAACAACCCCGACGCCGAGGGCGTGGGATCGCAGCGGGAGAGCTGGAGCGATTTCTGATCGGCCCCGCGCCAAGGGCATGGCGGGCTGCCATCCGACCTGAAGATGAATGGACCGATCGATCCATCTGTCTGACCCGACCCAAAAGGAGGATTTCACCATGGCAAAAGTCGTATCCGTCACCGGCAAGGCGTCGTCCAGCTGTCCGGTTCAGATCCGCTTCCGCTGCGCAAAATGCGGCAAAGACGCGGACATCACGCGATATCTGAACTTCTCGACCGAGGTCACTCTGCAAAACAAACAGGCACGACAAGCCGGGGCCGGGCAGATCGCCCGCGCCCAGGCTGAAGCCGAAATGGCAGGATCGGTCGATTGGCGGTTGGAATCGGCGGTTCGGGAGCTGAAGCACAACACGGCTTCCCTGATGGATCAGCCCCATAAGCCGTCCAGCATCTTCTGGCCGCCTCTGCGGTGCCCGGCCTGCGGCATCGTCAATCGCCCGGACGCGGGCTGCAAGCGCGGACTGTTGATGCAAAGGTCGATCAAGTGGGCGCTGATCGCACTGCTGGTCGTCGGAGGGACCGCCGCTGTCATGGCGGCCCTCGGCGGGCCCTTGAGGCTGTCCGGCCCGTTCCGGCTCCAGGCGCTGTATGTCTTCCTCGCCTGTCTCGCCATCGCCGCGGCGCTGTTTCTGGTCGACAAAGGCCTCTCGAAAAAGGCCTACGACGATCCGCAGCTGATGGAAAAGGTGTTTGGGAGCGTCCTCAACGATGCCATGGTCGCCGATATGACGCCGTATGGCTTCGACGAGATCCACATTGGATCGGAGCGATAGCCTGCCCCGGCAGCCGGTCAGCGGCCGTCGCCGCCATCACCGCGTGGGACAGGGGGATGATTCCTCCGCCCCGGGGGCATCCGTCCTGTGACAAGAGGAAAGGTGTGATCGCATCATGTCAACCATCATCATTCTCATCGTCGTTGGCCTGCTGGTATGGCTGTACACCATGGGCTACCTGCTCCAGGCCATCCTGTGCTTTGCGGCGATGCTCGGCGTGGGCGTGCTGCATGAGAAGCTGGGCGGGAGCGGCAAG